>CALCNZ010000057.1 GCA_937897625.1 uncultured Flavobacteriales bacterium | reverse complement strand
ATTATGGAAGTGTTACAAGACTGTTGACTGTCCAGGCTTGCGGCGAAGCATTGAACAATGCTTTTGTCTTAGGCCAAACAATTTTAAAAATATCGCTATGTCTGTAGTTATTCAGATGTTCTTCGCTTTCCCATTTGCTGTGGGTAAAAAACAAGGTTGAATCATTTTCCTCGGTTTGCCAAAGCTCTAAATAGGTGCAACCTTCAGCAGCACGAATTTGATTGCGGTGTTCATTGAAAATTTCAAGGAACAGATCTGCATGGCTATTGTCAAACGACATTTTAACGATTCGCGTCACCATGAAAAGATATTGTTAGTGAACTACCCAATTCCAAATTCATTAAACTGTTGAAAGTACCTGCTCTGTCTCCGCCTCCTTCCCTATTCATTGAAATAACCAGGTAATTGTTTTGTCCCCAGAAAGCAACTTCACTTCCCACTTCAACATCTGCAAAGCGCTCGTGAAACTTGTTAATGGTGGTCTGCGATCGGACTGGAATGGCAAAACTTCTTCCCTTACCAATTTCGTCGAATAATTTCTTGGTTAAATTAAAATACAGATTTCCGAAGTGGTCAATATAAATAACTTGAGTAATCAGATCTTGTCCATTCAAGTAGGGCTCTAGACCTTTTATCTTAGACATGTCTTCCAATTGCTCGCACCATTGATCTGGAAAATTTCCTTGTGTAATCTGCCCTGCCGCAATTGCGAAAACACCGGCCATAGGGAAACGCTTATCGTCGCTGCCTTCAATTTTCAATAAATAAATTTTCACCTCATCGCTCTTTGCCTCTGGGAACATGAGCGAGAACACGCCATTGTCTGCCGTAATTAAAAAGCGATCTTGGTATTCAACAATAATGTGCTCGCGCGTGCTGAGTTTATAGCTGCTTACACCATTCAAGAAAACGGTTCCAAATGGGAAGCTGTTCCAAATACTTCGAAAATGAAATGCCACCTCACCTATTTCTCCGGTGCCCACTTCGTGCGAAACATCGACAGGAACTATTGTTGGATTGTGGTTGAGCAAGGCTGCCTTTACCAACGAAACATAGTGATCTTTCGTTCCAAGGTCTGATATAAGCGCAACAATTGACATGGTATTATTCGAGTAAAAACAAATTTCACTGAAATTTAAAGGTGTGCAACAGTTATTTCCATTATTTTCGAAACAATTAATTGTGCAAAAAATTGGCAGAAAAAGAACTCTTCCTTCCTTCAATAGATCCTATTGAATTCTTTGGTCCGAACAACGTTAAATTCAAGTTCGTTCAATCGAAATTTCCAAAGTTGAAAATTATGACTCGCGGCAACATGCTTAAGGCTGTTGGAAGCGACGATGAGCTGCAGCGTTTAGATGATTTCTTGACGCTAATTTTTTGGCACATAGACAAGTACCAAAGCATAACGCTTCAGCAGTTGGAGCGCATGGCATTGGGTGAAGTAAGTGCCCCCGACATTCAGACTCCGCATGGCGATGTGTTGGTGTTTGGTCCAGGCGGAAATAAAATCACTGCTCGCACACCCAATCAAAAAATAATGGTAGACCTCATGTCGAAGAACGACATGCTCTTTGCCATTGGTCCTGCTGGTAGTGGTAAGACCTATACCGCTGTTGCGCTAGCGGTTAAGGCCTTGAAAGACAAAGAAGTTCGACGCATTGTTCTAACTCGTCCGGCCGTTGAGGCTGGCGAAAACTTAGGTTTTCTTCCGGGAGATTTGAAAGAGAAACTCGATCCGTATTTGCAGCCGTTGTACGATGCGCTTATGGACATGATTCCGTACGATAAGTTGGCGGAGTATATGGAAAAAGGTGTGATTGAAATTGCACCGCTTGCGTTCATGCGCGGACGCACGCTTGACAAAGCGTTTGTTATTCTCGATGAAGCGCAGAACGCTACAGTTACTCAAATGAAAATGTTCCTTACGCGTATGGGACAACAAGCGAAGTTTGTCATTACCGGTGACTCGACACAAATTGACCTTCCGCGCAATCAGCCCAGCGGACTCATGCGCAGCGTAGAGTTGCTTCGCGGTGTTGAAGGCATTGGTGTTATTGAGTTAACCGGTAGCGATGTGATTCGTCATCCGCTTGTGAAGCGCGTGATTTCTGCTTTCGAAAAAATGGAAGCCGATGCTCAAATGAAAAAAGATCAATTCACGAAACGAACGGATTCGCCTGCGAATTGATCTATTAATTTATTTATTACTTCTTAATGAAGCGCACTTGCTTCAACCCTTTCCCGTCATTGAATTCCATCAAGTAAATTCCACTTGCCCAATCTGAAACGCTCAATTCAATGCGGCTAGCAGATTTCCCTGCCTGAATAATTCTTCCCACTTCATCGCGAACGGTTAGGTTCAACATGGAATGAATTCCTTCAACAATAACAATATCGGAAGATGGATTCGGGAAGACATGAACGGTGTTCAAGGAAGATTCGCTTACGCTTCCAACGATGTCTATGCTAATGACATCTATGAAATCCGTGGTTGCAAATGGATTACCCACAGCATCGTTTCCTCCTGATAAGGTTGCTCCGAGATTCAAACTAGTGAAACCAGCGTCAACCGTTGTTA
The DNA here is from genome assembly GCA_937897625.1 of uncultured Flavobacteriales bacterium. Taxonomy (GTDB): domain Bacteria; phylum Bacteroidota; class Bacteroidia; order Flavobacteriales_D; family Sanyastnellaceae; genus CAIZGX01. Next base: position 2,765 of record CALCNZ010000057.1, on the reverse strand, counting down.
GCGTATACGTAAATCTATAGGTCACGGCATCTATCCAAGCTGCTCCTGTTAAAGTGAAGTAGTCCAACACAAAAGGATCAGAAAACACCAATGTTGGCGTGTTGAACGCAAGCATGTTCTCACTGTAAATTACATCGATGTAAAAATCAGTAGTCAACCCTTGATACAAATTCGTTGAAGGAACAATCTGCACAACGGTCGGGTTTTCTGTATCAATCATGAACACATTCGTTTCAACTACAACCGCAGCATTCCCGTGAACATCGTGCGCATTTATTGCGGGAGTTAGGGAGGGGAATAATTCTCCTGCATCATTCACACTATAGTCCACAACAAGATTTGTTGCTGAATTCCATGTTGAAGAAACCAAGCTTATAGAATTCAAGGTTGGATCTCCTTCAATAAAAGTCACTACAGGAGTTTCAGTAATATCTGCCGACTCTTCGAATGTAAAGTTCAATTGGAAAGCTTGTCCAGCAGCAGCGTCATTTAAAACACCATTCGACGCAGCAACACTAACTGAAGGGTTACGTGTGTCAATATTCAGCACATTTAACAACGTGTCTTCCACTTGAAAGTTTCCGGCTAAGTCTATTGCAGACAAGCAATGTAAGTTCACATTCATCCACTCTTCGTTGAAATCTGAAACATTGAATACTGCATGGTATGTGCTTGAATTGCTCCAATAACCAGCCGACGTATTCTGAGACAAGCCAGCAGGTATTTGATTTGTGAACGAAAGAATTGCCGGAGCATTCACGTCCATAGCCTTATTAAAATAAACAGCAACCTCAGCTGTTCCAGAAACTGCATTTGCATCTGTTATCCACACATCTGCAGCAACACATGCAGTCACTTGCGGACGAATCATATCTACTTTCCAGTTACCACCAACATAGGCTCTTGCGAAACATCCGTCTAATCCTTTTCCACCAATGACTCTGAAATTAATTCCGCTGTAAGGTTGTGTGGCTTCAGAAACGAGGTATTCGACTACAAAAGCAGTATCGTTTACCCAGTATGAATTGGTTTGCGTAAGAACACCCAATGCAATTAAATCGGTTGACACGAAAGTCACAACAGGCAAGGTTGCGCTAGACATGGGCCTGTTGAAATTGAAAAATGCACTAACGGTATTTCCAATGTCGGAAGAGGAAATGGTCGGATCTGAAAAAGTCACATTCACGACATGAGGAACAACAGCCGTTTGAAGGTGATCTGCTAATTCCACTGCTTGTGGACCTAATTCTATCCCAATTTTTCTTCCAGGAATATCGTCGAAAGGTGCATGAATACCGCCCCAAATGCGTGATAACGAGCATTGGTCTGAAGCATCAGTGTATGTTGCCCATTGCAAGGTTACATCGGTTGAAGGTCCCTCTTCAAACACCAAATATTGATTTTGTGTTGCATGAAACTCTCCCATTCCACCAGGGAAATATTCTGAACCTGTAATAGCTGTCATAACCTCTGCAGCCGTTCGAGAATAAGTCGAGTGACCACTTACATAACCCGGGAATGGCGGGGTAACAAAACTTGGACGTTGGTACGGCCACCAATTTTTCGCGAGAATCCAATCAACTCCTGCTTCATCAACAAGTGGATTTGCAATGTAGTTTGGACCTTTCCAAGCACGAATTTTCACTTGTCCAATATCGCTTGACATAAACCCATTCAAGGTATCAGCTGGCTGAACCAACTCGATGTAATTTGGAATTAATGGCAAACCTTGGTAGTGATAATTTGGAAGTGCCGGATCGGAAGACTGTCCGTTTTGTGCCATTTTTCGCAATACACTGATGGGTCTGCTTCCGTCATAGTAGCCTTTAATTCCCCAAGCACAAATGGCAGCGTCATGAACAGCACCACCCATTGTAAAATAAGAACGAACATCCCATTCAAGGTCGCTTAATACATCTCCTTGCCCTCTCCATTTCTTCACAAAGAGTGGATGATCACTAACGTAATTTAAAATAGTAAACCAGTGGCCGGGCGGTGTTTCGCTACTTGGTCCGTCTGCCCAAAACTCTGCTAACACGCGAGTGAAATCTCCTCGTTTCACCAAATTCGGCGAATAAGGTTGACCCGTAACTGGATTCACGGTTCGACCTGTTCCGTTATCTCCTCCCTCTAGCAAATTATAAAAATTGGGATAGTCATCAACTGTTGCGGGCAATTGACCGACGTTACCAATACTCATGGGAGAGATATCCAAATATGTAGGATCGAATGAAGATAAATGTGACGACCAAGTACCTACCAATACATTTCCCCACACAAACGGATGATGCAAGGAAGAAGTGTCAGAAGGCAAAAACTGAGGCGCAGCTCCAGGATCTTTGTACACATTCCAAGCATGTCCGTCTCTGAAGTATACTGTCTTGTCCGATTCCGTTAAGCAAAATGGTTTTACATTGCCCCATTCTGGAGCAATTGCGGCTGGGGTTGGAAGCCCAGGAAAACCATTTTGATCCACAAAATTCGCTAAGTTCAACGGCTGCCAACGGTTGATATTTGTGAGATTCGGATTGCCTAAAAAACTTGGTAGAAGAGGCGAATTTACTGGAGTGTAATAGAGATTGGCATAGTTACCAGCCTGATTAGAACCGTCTAAGTTACCGTATGCAATGTATTGTGCTGCGATGTAGTTTCCCAATTTAGCGGGATCCCCGTCGCTATAGTCTGTTGAAGTAACAGCAGTACTGTATCCCAAACCAAGCATTACAAAATTCGCCATGGTCAAAGTGTTGGACCAATTTGGAGAA
>CALCNZ010000056.1 GCA_937897625.1 uncultured Flavobacteriales bacterium | reverse complement strand
GTTCAGACTGAAAAATTCGTGATTGAAAATTAACTACAAGTGCATGAGAATATATACTCCTGCACCACTGAAGAAACCTAACATGGCCCAGAGTGAGATGTTTTTCAGGTACCACGTGAACGACATCTTCTCGAGCCCCATTGCAGCCACACCTGCGGCAGATCCTATGATTAGCATACTGCCGCCGGTGCCTGCAGTGTAGGCCAAAAAATGCCAAAACGTTCCGTCTTGAATAAAATGCGAAGCCCATACATCCGATGTCCCGGCAGCCTCTATCGGATACATGCCAATGCTGGCTGCAACCAATGGAACGTTATCTACAATCGCTGAAAGCACGCCAATCGAAATGTTAATCGCATAGGTGTTATTCAACTGTTCCTTCAACCAAAACGATAACTGCGTCAAGTGACCCGCTTCTTGAAGCGCACTTACCGAAAGTAAAATTCCCAAGAAGAAAAGAACCGAAGGCATATCAATTTTTCGCAACGCACTCAACGCCGAATACTTCGCCTTATCGGAATCCATTTGTCTTCCATTCATCAAATCAGTCACCAACCAAAGCACTCCAACTGAAATCATCATTCCCATAAATGGAGGTAAGTGTGTTAGCGTTTTAAAAACCGGAACGAAAAGCAATCCGCCCAATCCTAAAACAAACACTATCATCTGTTTCGAACGAGTCAAATCAGTGGTTGCAGATTCGTGCAATTCTGGTCGCTCTAAATTTCCTTTCAACACAAATGACAACACAATTACTGGCACCAAAAGACTCACAAAACTTGGTAAAAACAAATCCAGCATCAAAGAAGAAGAGGTCACTTGTCCGCCAATCCAAAGCATCGTTGTCGTCACATCACCTATCGGACTCCAAGCGCCACCGGCGTTCGCAGCAATAACAATGACACCTGCAAAAAACCAACGCGATTTTTGATTGCTAATGAGCTTTCGCGCAAGACTAACCATGACAATTGCAGTCGTGAGATTATCCAACGCGGCAGACAAGAAGAATGAAATCAAAGAAATAATCCAAAGTAATTTCACTTGACTCTTTGTTGAAATACGATCGGTAATAATCGCGAATCCATTGTGTGCGTCAATAATTTCAACAATGGTCATTGCGCCCATTAAGAACAATAAGATTCCTGAAATCTCTTCGATGTGATGACCTAAGCGACCTTCAAATACTTCGTGTGAAATTCCAGTTGGAGCAAGAACTAAAAGTGTCCAACACAAAACACCCGCTATAAGCGCAGTGGCGGCTTTATCAATTTTTACTGCGTGTTCTGCCGCAATAAGAATGTATGCTAGAACGAAAACGAAAAGAATGGCTGTTATCATTCGCCTTCAACTTTGGTAGTTTTTAAATACATGCGAATATCACTCTTCGCACCGAGCTGCATGACTTCCACCAAATCTTGAACAGGTAAATTCCGATCCATTGAAATGGAACACGTGCTTTCTGGAAAGGTCTTTCCAATATAGTCCAAGCGCTGACCCAACTGCTCAACACTCATCTTCTCTCCATCTAAATAGTAATCGTGATATTCATCTACCGCTAACTGCAACGACTTCTTCGGCTCGCGTTGCTGCGTCTCTCCGGCTTCGGGTAAAAGCACTTTAATGACATTCGGATTCGCAAGCGTAGAAAGAATAAGGAAAAACAAAAGCAAGAAGAACATAATGTCGTTCAACGCATGTGTGTTCACCACAGCTCCTCGCTTCTTTCTTCTCTTAATATTCATTTTCCTTGAAGGAATAATGTTTTAAGTTGAAGTGAATATTCCTCCATTTGCGCCACAAACTTGTCTACCGAATTTTGAAGCAATTGGTAAAACACGAAGGCAATAATTCCAACTACCAATCCACCTGCAGAAGAAACCATTTTCTGATAAAGACCTTCAGAAATAACTCCAATGCTAATGTCTGCTGTGGTTGAAATGTCGAAGAAAATTGTAATAACCCCCGCAATGGTTCCAATGAATCCCAAGAGCGGCGCGACACCGGCAACGATCGACAATACATTCAAACGTCTTTCCAAATATGCCACTTCCACATTTGCTGCTTGCTCCATTAACTTCTCTTGCTCGTCTCCAGAAATTTCAGTGAGCGCAGCATATTGAAAAATACGCGACCAAGCCGCGTTGTCTTCTTCACACAAACGCATAGCTTCTTTGTTGTTTCCAACTTTCAGAGCCGCCAAAAAATTTTCGAAATTATTTTTCTTTCCAACGCCTTGCTTTCCTAAAAACAAATAGCGTTCAACAACAATAACAATCGTTAAAATAGAGAGAAGCAAGAGAGGAACCATCACCCATCCTCCTTTGAAGATTAGGCCAATTAAATCCAACGATTTCTCGTAGGTTGCTCCCTCAGGCGCGGCTTGCAAATAGATCATCTTAAACTAATTTTTTTAATGCAATTTCAAACGCATGCTTCGAAACGAACTGCTCTTCATTTCCCTGTTGATGAACATTTTTCAAGGCCTCACCAATAACTTTGGAAGTGTCAGAGAAAATTCCTTCATCGGACAAGTCAACCTCTGAATTACTCATCAAATAAGCAAAAACTCGCGCCATTCCACAATTCGAAATGAAGTCAGGAACAACACTGAAATGGGCATCGCACCATTCAGAAATAGGTCCGTAAAAAATCTGTTGATCAGCAAAAGGCACATTCGCTCCGCATGCAATGACAGATACTCCTGCTTTGTGCATGTGCTCTGCTTGATCTTGACTCACCAAGCGCGACGCCGCACATGGAAGAAATACATCGGCTTGAAGATCCCAAATTTTTGAATTAATCTCCTCGAACGACAACATGCCTTCAGCAACCAACGTGTTGTTCACGCGATTCAAAAACAACGTACGAATCTCTTCGAATGAATATCCGTTCTCGTTAATCAATCCGCCGTTTCTGTCAATGATTCCAACAACAGAAGCACCTGCTTGATTCATGTAAAAAGCTGCAGCAGCGCCAACATTTCCCCAACCTTGAACAATCACTTTCTTCCCAACAAGACTCTTCTCATTTTTCCATATTTCGAAGAAATGACGAACACTCTCCGCAACACCGTAGCCGGTAATCATATCGGCTACCTTGAATTTCATATTCACATCTGGAGAAAACTTTTCGTCTTCAATGATGCTAACAACACCTCTTCTCAAATTTCCAATACGCTTTACTTTCTGCGCTTCCGTAGGCTTGAAGTGTCCGTTGAACACACCTTCTTGCGGATGCCATACACCGCAATCTTCCGTCATTGGAATAACTTCATGAATCTCATCTACGTTCAAATCACCACCTGTTCCGTAGTAATGTTTCAATAAAGGAGTTACTGCAGCATACCAACGCTTCAACACTTCCTTCTTTCGCTGATCAGCGGGATCGAAATTAATTCCACTCTTCGCGCCACCAATTTGTGGTCCGCTAACCGTGAACTTCACTTCCATGGTTTTAGCTAACGACAACACTTCATGCTTGTCTAAGCCAACTCTCATGCGGGTTCCGCCACCTGCGGCTCCTCCACGCAATGAGTTAATCACTACCCAACCTTGTGCTTCTGTATACGGATCGTTCCATTCAAAAACTACCTCTGGTTTCTTATTTTCGTACTGCGACAATAAATCCTTCATTCTCTTGTTAATTTAGACTTCACAAAACTAACACAAAACATGCGTTTCCCGAGTATTCCCTTCTTGTTTGCAACAGTTCTATTTGCCCCGATTTTTCTAACTTCGTGCGCTTCTGAAAAAGCTACAGCATACGAGGGAACGTACAACATAGCTCCACTACCGACTGTTTTTCAGGATGATTTATACGCCAATGCAGATGTGGCCTATGACAAGGAGGAAACTAAAAGCTACAGCAACCTTTCATCAAGAATCGAATACAGCGGGCCGAAAATGTTGGTGTACAACGCGAACATGGGTTTAATCGTAAAAAATTCTGACTCTACCATTTCGCAAATCACCCGCATTGCGGAAGAACAAAAAGGATATGTCGTAAGCAAAAGCAACTACCAAATTACCATTCGAATTGAATCTGAAAAATTAGACGGTACCGTTACGCAAGTTTCGAAATTGGGAAAATTAACCCGCAAAAGCATTTCAACCACAGACGTTTCAGACAACTACGCCGACATTAAAATTCGTTTAGATAACGCAGAAAAAGCACGCACCCGCTACCTCGAATTACTTGCTAAAGCAGAAAACGTAGAAGCCGCATTGAAAGTGGAAAAAGAACTCGAGCGCTTGAACACCGAGATTGATCAACTTCGCGGACAAATGATTAAAATGGAACACGACGTTCGCTTTTCAACGCTAACAGTAAACGTGAATCAAAAACAAAAACTAGGTCCACTCGGATACCTTTTCGTAGGCATTGGAAAAGGCATTGGTTGGTTATTTGTTCGCGGTTAAACAATTCTCGATTTCCTTTGTTTGAAATAAAAACTCAGGAAATTCATGTTACGTTCTACTCTCTTTTTCATTGCGCTCATCGCATGTTCATTTGCTTCCGCGCAAAACGGAAGTATCTCAGGAATTATCATCGACAAAAACGCACAAACCGCGCTAGTAGGCGCTACGGTTGTGATAGAGAACACCTCCCTTGGTGCAATTTCAGATGTAGATGGAAAATTCTTCATTGAAAAAATTCAACCAGGCACCTACAATGTGAAAATTTCCTTGTTGAATTTCCTTCCTGCTGAACTCTTCAACGTAGTTATCACAAATGGAAATACAAACACCTTCACCGTTGAATTAGAGAGAAACAGTGAGCAATTAAACACACTCGAAATCAAACGTTATACCTACGGAAAGGTAGCAGAAACACCTCTTAGTGTACAGAGTCTTACGGCAGAAGAAATTCGAAGTAACCCAGGTGGAAACTTCGACATCTCGAAAGTAATTCAAGCACTTCCCGGAGTTGGTGGGCTTTCAGGAGCTGGCGAAAGAAACGATCTTTTAATTCGCGGCGGAGCGCCAAGTGAAAACGTGTATTACTTAGATGGAATTGAAGTTCCGCAAATCAATCACTTCAGCACACAAGGCTCGTCTGGCGGACCACAAGGAATCATCAATGTTAGCTTTATTGAAACAGCAACGCTGAACAGCAGCAGCTTCAATGCGAAATACGACAACGCCCTTTCTTCTGTCCTTCAATTCAAACAAAGAAACGGTAATGCACAACATGTAAAAGGAAATGGCCGTGTCTCTAGCACAGAAGTAGCGGGTACTTTGGAAGGTCCTATCGGAAAAAACACTACGTTCTTGGCTTCTGTTCGTCGTTCGTATTTGCAATATTTCTTCGCGCTCATCGACCTTCCCATTCGTCCGAATTATTGGGATTTTCAATACAAGATAAACACACAACTCAACAAGAAAACCACACTTACAGCAATTGGTTTGGGAGCAATTGATGAATTCTCATTCGCAGTTCCAAAGGCCTCAGACCCTACGAAAGAATACATCATTCGATCGAATCCAAACATCAATCAATGGAACTACACCGTAGGTTTCACCCTGAAACACACACTCGAAAACGGATATTACAATATTAGCTTAAGCCGAAATATGTTCGAGAACCGACTCGATCGTTTTGAAGACAACGACGTTGGAAATGAATCGCGCAGAACGCTGAAAAGCGTGAGCCAAGAAATAGAAAACAAATTCCGTTTAGACGTGAACAAATTTTACGGCGAATGGAAACTCATTTACGGTTTGTCTGCACAATACGTGAAATACAACAACGACTTTTTCACACGCATCGCTCCTGCCGTCTATAACAGCAACGGAAATATGGTTTCCCCTCAAATCAATCTTTCTTTCTATAACGCCATCGACTTCGCGCGTTACGGAGCGTTTATCTCAGTGAATAGAAAACTCTGGAACGAAAGGCTTTCATTAACGGGCGGAATTCGCACCGATATGAATTCCTTCACCACAACTGGAAACAATCCGTTAAATGCGCTCTCTCCGCGTGTAGCGGCGTCCTTCGCCATTAACGAGAAGTGGAACATGAATGCTTCGGTTGGAAGATATGCGAAGCTTCCGGTTTACACTGTACTTGGATTCAAACAAGATGGAAATTCAGTGAATAGAAACAGCGACTATATCTTGTGTGATCACTTCGTTTACGGATTCGAATTCCTTCCGAAAAACAGTTTAAGAATTACGGCTGAGGGATTCTATAAGCAATACAGCAATTATCCGGTTTCATTCCTAACGGGAGTATCGCTCGCAAATCAAGGTTCTGCCTATGGCGCCATCGGCAACGAACGCGTGACTTCAACAGGTCAAGGTCGTGCATACGGTTTTGAATTATTCCTTCAACAAAAATTCACGAAGTCGTATTTCTTAACGGCATCCTACACTTTCTTCAAAAGCGAATTCACTGGGTCTACCGGAAAATATGCTCCTTCGGCTTGGGACAACAGACATTTGCTTTCGGTTATTTTCGGAAAGAAATTCAAGAAAGGATATGAATTAGGACTGAAGTACAGACTCGCGGGTGGTGCGCCGTACACGCCTTACGACATGACGGCTTCACAATTGAATTATGTTACTTTGGGAACAGGCACCTTCGACTATACGCAGTTGAACAGTCAACGATTGCCCGTCTTCAATCAACTAGACATTCGTATTGACAAGAAAATTAACTTCAAGAAATCTTCTCTCGACTTCTTCATTGACATTCAAAACGCCACGAATGCGAAGAGCTACAGCCAAGATTTATATTCATTCAAACGCACTGCAGACAACACCGGCTATCAAACAACCGACGGACAGCCTTTGCGTGCAGACGGAAGCAACGGAATTCCAGTTCTCATTCCCAATGTGAATGGAAGTATTATTCCAGCGTTTGGAATTATTTATGATTTCTAAAAAAGAAATGTTATTTTAGCTTTATGACAAAAGCCACTGTAATTTCTGCAATTAATGAACTTCCAAAAGATTTTTCATTGGATCAATTAATAGAGCGCTTGTTGGTTATTGAAAAAATTGATGCAGCACTAACTGAAGTAAAAAATGGAGAGTTCATTTCCCATTCTGACGTAAAGAAGTTGGTTTCAAAATGGTCGAAATAATTTGGTCGAAATCTTCTGTTAACGACTTAAAAAATTTATATCGTTATATTTCAAAAGACTCTGCTTTGTATGCCAAGCGCTTCGTTGACCTTTTGATTTCAAGAGTGGATCAATTAAAAGATTTTCCCGAATCAGGTCGAGTTGTTCCCGAGAAAAATAATCCAAAGATTCGAGAATTAATTGAAGGCAATTACAGAATTTTTTATCAAAGAAGTTCCAAAAGAATAATTATTCTCAGAATTCACAACTCCTCAAAAAATATTCATTAATTATATCCTCGGAAATCTAGTTGGATTTCCTTCAGACATAACGGCATAAACAGCTTCAACTATATCGTCAACTGATGGCTTACTGAAGTAATCTCCATCTGTTGAATAGGCCGGTAAATGAGGCTTTGAAGTTACTGTAATCGGTTGTGCATCTAAGTAATTGAACGCGCCTTGCTTGTTAATGATTTGATCCAACAAGTAAGCTGAAGCGCCTCCTTCTACATCTTCATCAACAACAACCAAACGATTTGTTTTCTGAACGCTCGACGCTGAAACGCCCGTTGTATCGAATGGAAGAAGCGTTTGTGCATCGACCACTTCAACAGAAATTCCTAATCCCGCCAATTCATCGGCTGCATTCAAACATAAATGCAACGTGCTTCCGTAAGAAACAACAGTGATGTCACTTCCCGCTTTCACCACCTCTGCAACACCAATAGGAACAACCATTTCAGAAAGATTGCTCGGCATTTTTTCTTTCTTGCGGTAGCCGTTCAAACATTCAACAACAAGCGCTGGATCGTTTCCTTTCAACAAGTTATTATACATACCCGCCGCTTGCGTCATGTTCCTTGGAACACACACCACCATTCCGCGAACACTGCTAATGATAGCACCCATAGGGCTTCCGCTGTGCCAAATACCTTCCAAACGATGTCCGCGCGTGCTTATAATTGCCGGAGCCATTTGTCCACCAGCAGATCGGTAACGCACACTCGCCAAATCATCGCGCATAATTTGAAGCGCGTAATAGATGTAATCTAAGTACTGAATTTCTGCAACCGGACGAAGTCCGCGCATGGCCAAACCAATCGCTTGTCCAACAATTGTTGCCTCGCGAATACCTGTATCGGTTACGCGCAATTCACCGTATTTATCTTGAAGTCCTTCGCACGTTTGGTTTACTCCACCAATTTTTCCAACGTCTTCTCCGAAGATTAATACCTCGGGCATTTCAGCCAACTTTGCATCCCAAAAATCGCGTAGAACTACACGTCCATCAACCATTTCAGCATCACTTGCATACTGAATAGAGACGGAGCGGTCTAAATCATGACGGTCGCTGTACAGCTCGCTGCTGTAGGCTTTGTGCATGCGCTCTTGCGCATTGGCTAACCAGTTTTTTATATTTTGAATTTCAGCTGAATGCTGTCCACGAACCGTGCGTAATACTTTTCGAATGGTTTCGAAAACGTCTTTGCGAATGGCTTCGCTGTTGCTTTTTAATGATGAAGCGGCTTCAATTTGACCTGCTGCTTCAAGCAAAACAATAGCCGCGTTCACGTCGGCTTGAATTTGCGCGCGGAATTCGTCCCATGCTGTGCGTTGTTCGCTGCGTGCTTGCGCTTTTGCTTTCGCGCGCAACTCGTCTAACGCCTCTTGCTTCGCAACTTTTTTATCTGTCAAGAATTTTCCGAATTGCACAATGCAATCGAATTCTTCATACCACTCCAACAATTCTTTCGTCTTGTAACGCTCGTGAGATCCGCTCGTGCTGTGCCCTTGCGGTTGAGTCAATTCTTCAACGTGAATTAAAACTGGCTGATGGTGTGTGCGAGAATGCTTCACTGCTTGCTCGAACTTGAGCATCAACTCTGCATAGTCCCAACCTTTCGCTTTGAATATTTTTATTCCGCCAGCACCCGGTTCGCTTTGCATTCCACTTAACGAATCAGAGATGCTTTCTTTCGCTGTTTGATATTTTTTCGGAACCGAAATTCCCCATCCGTTGTCCCAAACACACATGCACATAGGCACGCCTAATACAGCAGATGCGTTCATGGTTTCCCAGAACAATCCTTCTGAAGTGCTTGAATCACCAATGGTTCCAAAGGCTACTTCATTTCCCTTATTCGAGAATTGCGTTCTTGAATGAAGGTCGGTATTCGCTTTGTAATATTTCGAAGCTTGCGCCAATCCCAATAGACGTGGCATTTGCCCACCTGTCGGAGAAATGTCTGAAGAAGAGTTTTTCATCTCCATTACATTCTTCCAGTCGCCATTTGCATCTAACGCTCTCGTTGAAAAGTGTCCGCCCATTTGTCTTCCACCTGAAGAAGGTTCCTTCTCGGTATCGGTATGTGCGTATAGCGCTGCGAAATATTGTTGAACCGTCAATTGGCCAATGGCCATCATGAACGTTTGATCACGGTAGTATCCAGATCTCCAGTCGCCATTTTGAAACTGCTTCGCCATGGCAATTTGTGCCAACTCTTTTCCATCACCGAAAATACCAAACTTGGCTTTCCCAGTAAGAACTTCCTTCCTTCCCAACAACGAAGCTTCGCGGCTTAAACAAGCCAAAAAGTAGTCGTCGAGCAACATTTGTTTTGCGGTATCATTCACCGCCGTTTTGCTGGCCAAACTCATAGGGTGCAAAGATAAGAACAAAGTGAAAAACATGGTGAAGCGGAGTGTCCTCTTCCCTCTATGAATAAATCTTCCGAAACGTAAAGTTTATTCGGGGTGAAGCCAATTTCACTTTCCCAATCGCATGTTGCCAATTCGTTTGGAAATTTTCCATCAACAACAACGATCCATGGGGCAACGAAAAAGATAACGTTTTCTTATCACTTCGCGACTTGAATTTAATCACACGTTCACCGCCAATAGAAACAGAAGCTATCATTGTTGAATCCATTTCCTTCTCGTTGTCGCTGTGCCACCCCATGCTGTCTTGCCCGTCTCTGTAGTAATTGCAAAGGAC
>CALCNZ010000055.1 GCA_937897625.1 uncultured Flavobacteriales bacterium | reverse complement strand
GGGTTATGGAACCGTTGTTCAAAGATCACACGAGTTACGGTGCTGTTTTGGCTATGTTTTTTCCAATCGGAATTGGACTGCTTTTTCTTAAAAAAAGAAGTCCGCTTGTAACGTTTTTGATCTATTCGGCTTTGTTCATTCTTACCGTAGGTCTAGTCTTGTCGTACACCCGCGCCGCTTGGGTTTCTGTTGCCGTAGCTTTCGGAGTTTTTTTATTAATGATGTTTCGTATTCCACTTAAATACGTTTTTTATGGAACGCTTATTTCCGGAAGCATCCTTTTTATTTCGTGGGATAACATTCAACAACAACTTGGACAAAACAAGCAAGAGAGTAGTGATAAACTCGATGAACACGTTTCTTCCATTTCGAATGTGTCTTCCGATGCTTCGAATTTGGAACGATTGAATCGTTGGCATTGCGCCCTTGAAATGTTCCGCAGAAGACCAATTACCGGTTGGGGCCCCGGCACCTATCAATTCGTTTACGCCCCCTTTCAGCAAGCAAAAGACCGAACAATTATTAGCACCAACAACGGCGATGGTGGAAATGCACACAGCGAATACCTGGGCCCGCTCGCTGAAGAAGGCGTATTGGGAATGGCTCTGTTTATCTCCATTTTTGTCTACACCATCATTCTCGGATTTAAATTGTTCTATGCCGCTGAAGAAAAAGAACATCGTGTAATTATTATCACTGTTTTCCTTGGGCTACTCACCTATTTCGTTCATGGAACCCTAAACAATTATTTAGACACAGATAAAGCGTCTGTGCCCTTTTGGGGATTCATAGGGATTTTGGTTGCAATGGATTTGTTTCACTTGAAGAAACAACAGAAACTTACTTCCAGCAAATAGCAAGAATTGCGACATCGTCGTTGAATAAGCAATCGCCTCGGAAATTGTTGGCAGCGCTTTCCACAGCATTACACACATCTTTCGCGTGCGTTCCCCTAAGATTATTTTCAATGCCTTCAATTTCAAAATAATCACCATCGGCATTGTTAACTTCAACCAATCCGTCTGTATAACCTAAAAGCACATCTCCTGAATGAATGGCCTGTTTCGCGCTGGTAACTTTCGGTAATTCAGGAAGCATTCCTAATCCAATAGAAGTTGCGCCAAAATGTTTGAATTCATTTCCTGTTTTGAAAACAGGAGCGTTATGTCCGCAGTTCACATATTCCAACTCTTGAACTTTTGAATTGTAAACGGCAAGAAAAAATGTGATAAACTTTTCACCTTGAACCGCGTCCCAAACGCGTTGGTTCAATTTGTTTGCGAGATGCACCAAATCTGGACGTCTGTCTTCGAAGGCATTTCTCACGTACGCTTGGAAATTCGACATTAAAAAAGCTGCAGGCATTCCTTTTCCTGAAACATCTCCTAAGCAAAAAACCCATTCTTCTTGGCTTATTTGAAACACATCGTAATAATCTCCACCCACTTGCTGGTGGGCACGATAAATACCTTGAACATTCCAAGCTTGTGTATCTGGAAAATGGCTCGGCAATAGTAGCTGCTGCATCTCAGCAGCTAGTTCCAACTCTTTCTTTAATCGTTCTTGCTGAACTAAATTGGTGAGTAGACGCTTGTTCTCCAGCGCTACACTTAACACTGAAGTAAGCGTCTGAAGAAAACGCATGTGTTTGACCGTCGGACTCATTCCGCGCGCATCCTCTGCGTTATCTCCAGCCAGTGCAATAGCGAGTGGTTTGTTGTTGTGTAATACGGGAACTACAACGTCGTATGATTCATGGGTTGCATCTTCAGAAAGAGCGACACCTTTGTTTGAATGAAAAAAATCTTCGTTGGGAATCACAAATTCCGAAACGTTCATATCTCCGTATTGAAGAAGGCATTGCCAGTCTTCGCGTTTGACGAACAGCGCCAATTTTTCAATTCCCAAATGGGCTTGAACAATATTTTGAAATTGCAAAATCAAATCCTGTTCCGAGCTATTGGCATTGATAGCTTCGGTAAGTTCCAACAGCGCATTCAATTTGAAATCGCGTTGTTTAATTTTCGACGAGAGTCGCTCAGTATTTGACATCTTTGCAAAGTAACAACAAAGTATTCAATGCGCATTGCTTTCACAGGACCAGAATCGAGCGGCAAAACAACTTTTTCAAAGTGGTTGAAAACGCAATTGCACGATAGCGTTTTGCACCTGGAATTTGCTCGTACGTATTTAGAACAGCGCGGAATCACAGAAGTCTCAGAGGAGCAATTCCGAGAAATTGTTGAAGGGCAAAGTTCAATAATCGCAAAGCCGACGCATTGCTTGCATGAGATTTTCGATACGGATCTTTTCGTATTAAAAATATGGAATGAAGAAGTTTTTAAATTGAAATTAGCTGAGCTTGAAATTCGTCCTTCCTACAAAATGGACATTCATTTTTTGTGTGCGCCCGATGTTGAATGGGAAAACGATCCATTGCGCAGTGCCCCAGATAAATTGGAAAGAATCAGGCTTTTTGAAAAATATAAAACCGAGCTGATTCAATCTCAATCGCATTTTCTTATTTTATCAGGGAAAATGGAAGAGAAAAAATCATTAATTCTATCTTCGATTCAAAGCTTTCTTTCGAAATGTAACTAAAGAGAGAAGCACCCCTAATGCATCGGCCGCAAAATCCAACCAATCAAAAAAACGATCAGTCGTAAAATAGAACTGGTAATACTCCAAGAGTATTCCGGCAAGGATCCAAAATATTGCCGCTGTAATTTTCTTCCAACCCGAGAGAACTGCAAATGCAGTGGCGACAAAAAACATAATTGCATGAACAAACTTATCGGGACCGAGATTCTCCCAAAAAGTAATTTTCGGGAAAGACTTGCTTGACATGGCGTGTAGCCCAAAAACAACAACTGCCCACAAAATGTGAGCAGTTGCAAAATATTTTTTTGGAAGATTAACCCACCAATGCTTCATAAGACGCGGCGTCCAACAAAGAACTCATGTCTGCTCCTTCCGACAATTTAACCTTGATCATCCAACCAGCTCCGTATGGATCATTGTTTACGTGAGCAGGATCAGCTTCCAATCCAGCATTCACTTCAACAACAGTTCCTGAAACAGGCATGAACAAATCGCTCACGGTTTTTACGGCTTCCACTGTTCCGAAGATTGCATGCTCTTCAAGAGTTTCGCCTTGTGTTTCAATTTCAACAAATACAATATCACCTAATTCGCTTTGAGCGAAATCTGTAACGCCAACAGTAGCCATATCGCCTTCAATGCGAACCCACTCGTGGTCTTTTGTGTACTTCAATTCAGCTGGAAAATTCATTGTTTTCAATTTATATGGAACAAAAATAAGGGAAGTTTGAAGTGGAACAATTAAAAATAAGAGTAACTTTCACCCAGAGTTTATGAAAATGGAAATTACTGCATATGTTGTTTTCTTGCTTCTCGCAATTGGCATGGCCTCGGGAATGCTAAGCGGATTTGTTGGTGTTGGTGGCGGTCTTATTATTGTTCCAGCCCTTGTCTACTTTTTGGGATACACGCAACTTCAAGCACAAGGAACAAGTTTAGCGGTACTGCTATTACCGGTAGGATTCCTAGCTGTAATGCACTATTACAAGCAAGGAAATGTGAACACCACGGCAGCGCTTCTCATTGGGGCTGGATTTATTTCCGGAGCTCTGTTTGGAAGTAAGTTCGCACACAGTCTACCCATTGCAAAAGTAAAATTCGGATTCGCATTGGTGATGCTAATCGCGGCTTTGAAACTTCTCTACGAATCAAGCAAAGTGCTTTTCGCTTCGAATTAATTCACGCCGTAAATCCTTTCCATCACCTTTCCAAAAGCATAAATGTCTTGGAACGAATTGTACATGGGAACGGGCGCCATGCGAATAATATCCGGTTCGCGCCAATCGACAACAACTCCTTCCTTCGCTAATATCCCTACAAACTCTTTGGTTCTTCCTTCCAAACGAATTGAAAGTTGACAACCTCGCTCGTTTGCATTGCGCGAAGTCAATTGTTCTACTGGCACTCCCTTCGCCTTCAATTCATCGAAAACAAATTCTAAATACGCCGTTAATTCTTTCGAATGTGCGCGTAATGCCGACATGGATGTTCTGTCGAAAAGATCTAATGCGGCTCTGTGCGCTGCCATAGACAATACCGGAGCATTGCTCATTTGCCAAGCCTCTGCAGAATGTGTTGGATCGAAATTCTTTTGCATTAGGAAACGAGTTTCTGCTTTGTTTCCCCACCATCCGGCCAATCGTAAAACTTCTTCTCCGTGAAAACGCTCGTGCACATATACGCCAGAAACTCCACCCGGACCGCTATTCAAATATTTGTAACTGCACCAACAAGCGAAATCAATGTCCCAATCGTGCAATTTCAAATCAATGTTACCTGCTGCGTGCGCAAGGTCCAGTCCAACCGTAGCACCAACAGCGTGTCCAGCTTTCGCCAACGCTTCGCAATTAAAATATTGTCCGCTGAAATAATTCACTGCGCCGAAACAAACAACAGCAAGCTCTTCACTCAACTCGTTAATCTTCGCAAGAATATCTTCTTCACGAAGCAAAACTTCTCCTTCGCGTGGTTGCATTTCAATCAACACGTCATCTGGATTCAATCCGTGCAATTTCGCTTGTGATTCGAAGGCATAACGATCGGAAGGAAAAGGTTTGTGCTCGAATAATATCTTGTTTCGCTTTCCTGAAGGACGATAAAAACTAATGAGCAACAAATGCAAATTCACGGTAAGTTGATTCATAGCAACCACTTCAGATGTCTTCGCTCCAACTATGTTGGCAAGCGACTCCGTAAGCACTTCGTGGTAGCTGAACCAAGGGCGTTTCGCATCGAAATGACCTTCAACACCGAACTTTTCCCAATCGCTTAATTCTTGCAACAAATACTCTTTCACACCCTTGGGTTGAAGTCCGAGCGAGTTGCCTGTGAAATACAACATGGAAGAACCGTTGTGTTTTGGAATATAGTATTCCTCGCGAAAAGATTTCAACGCATTTGATTCGTCTTTCATTTTCGCAAACTCCTCTGTGTTCTCCCAAGCGCTCATAGGTGTGAATTATTTGAATGCAAATTTAGTGGAAGAGCCGTGACTATCTTTGTAAGACTTCATGATAAAAGCAAGTTCTCATATTTTTCTTTTATGCTTCTGCATTTTGCTTCTTGCTTCATGCGCAGAGAATTCAAGTCCTTCAAAAAATATTGAGAAGCAAATCGTTGTTTCGTCGAAAAAAGAAATTAGTTATTTCAACCATGCAATTGATTCAACATTTACACTTGAATCAAAGGACTCTGCTGTTCAGAATATTTCAAATTTATATTTTGAAATTGACGAAGAAAACAAAGACGGAATCTTCACCTTTCGTGGTGGAAATCAGCGGAACTCACCGGTACGCGGAACAATTTCCTTTCAACCTAAAAAAATTATTCAAGACTGGGAATTCAGAACGGCTCTCGATTCCATGAACGGTCCGTTCGGTTATTGGGGAGGCGGAGCCGGCTGGACAGGACAACCTCTTGTTGTAAACTGGAAGAAGAATGAAATACCCTTGTTAAGCAATTTGAATCCGCAATTCCGCGCCAAGAGTGAGCTCAAAGAAATCATTCAAATTTCATTATCTGGAAAAATATACTTCCTCGATTTTGAAACCGGTGCAGAAACGCGTCCCCCTCTTTTCATTCGCAATCCCATTAAAGGAACTCCGAGCATTGATCCGAAAAACAAAGATTTATTATTCGTCGGACAAGGTATTCCGCATCGCGGAAACATGGCTTGGCGCGTGTTTCATTTGAAAAAACAATTGCTCCTTCACGAAGAAATTCTTCCTTCTTCTTTTTCATTGCGAAAGTGGGGAGCTTGCGATGCTTCACCGCTGCTAGACGCCTCTAGCACGACGATGATTTGGCCTACTGAATCGGGGGTTATTTACAGAGCGAACTTCAGCGACACCTCTTTTAAATCCGTTGAACAATTCCGTTACCACCTTCCTGAATCTTCTCACCAAGGAATAGAATCGAGTCCCTGTGCCTACAAGCAGTTGGGCTACTTCACCGATAACGGAGGAAATGTTTTTTGCGCCGATCTTCGAACCATGCAACCGCGATGGCATTTCTTCAACACCGACGACTCCGATGCTTCGCCCGTGCTTTCGATTGAAGATGAAAATCCATTTATTTTCATTGGAAACGAAGTAGACAAACAAGGTTCAAAAGGATTCGGATTTTTAAGGAAGTTAGACGGGCTTACGGGAAGAGAAGTATGGCGATTCGAAAAAGAGTGTTATTCATCGGTTGGCGAAAAAGTAAACAACGGTGGAGTTCTATCTACAGCGCTCATCGGAAAGCATCAAGCTTCAAATATTGTCTACACTATTTTTTCAAGGACAACGGTAAACGGAGCCGGAGAGTTAGTGGCGTTGAACAAAGAAACTGGCAAGCAAATTTTCAGAGTGCCGTTTCTTCAATACAGTTGGGTTTCTCCCATTGCGCTTTATGATAAGAACGGATACCCGACGTTGTTTGTCCCAACCGTTGGGGGAGTAATTTACCTGATAGATGGAATGAACGGAAGTGTTCTGTATTCAGAAAATTTCGGTTGCACCTTCGAGTCTTCACCCATTGCATGGGGAAATAGAATTATTCAGCCCGCAAGGGGAAACAAAATTTTCAGCTTTATTCTCGAATGAAAAAATTCATAACACTCATCTTTTTCTTTTCAATTTCCGCCCTTTCTTTCGGACAGCAATCGAAGTTGTTCAAAGTGGAAAACTCAAAAGCACCCTATCATTACTGGTGCTATGAACCCGAAAATTACAATGCTGAAAAAGACAGCGCATGGCCTGTAATTGTATTCTTACACGGAAGAAGTTTAAGCGGAACGAATTTGGAGGTGGTTCGAAAATATGGACTTGTTCATGAGTTGGATAAGGGACGAAATTTTCCTGCGATTATCATTGCGCCCCAAGTTAAACCCGGAGAATCATGGGAGCCAGCCAAGGTTGTGGCCTGTATTCGCGAAATAGAAAAAACACATCGGGTAGACACCAGTAGGATTGCCATAACAGGCATGAGTTTGGGCGGCTACGGCACTTTGCATACAGCGGGAAAGTATCCAGAATTGTTTTGCGCAGCCGCAGCGTTCTGCGGCGGGGGAAATGCGAAAGACGCTTGCAACCTGTCAACCATTCCGGTGTGGGTGGCTCACGGAAAAAAAGACAAAGCAGTTCCTTTTGGAGAATCGTATGAAATTGTAGAACGGATAAAACAATGTGACTCAAAAAATGTAAAGTTCACTGTATTTGAAACCCACGACCATGGCGCATTGGAGCGCATGTTCCGCACCGAAGAACTGTACGACTTTCTTTTGAGCAATAAAAAAGGGAAGCCAACGTACTTCCCTCCTTTCAATAAAAAATCGTTGAATTAAACCAACGTGTTTGTCTCAGTATTCGGAAAAATAACCCAAGGTTTAAAAGTCTTCGCTTCTTCAAATTCCATGTGGGCATAAGAACATACGATAACAATGTCTCCCACGGTGCATTTCAAAGCTGCTGGGCCATTTAAGCAAATGACACCGCTTCCTCTTTCACCAAGAATAATGTATGTTTCAAGGCGCTCACCGTTCGCGCAATTCAAAACTTGTACGCGCTCACCTTCTATCATATTTGCAGCCTCTAATAGAATTGGATCTATTGTTATGCTACCTATATAATTCACATCTGCCTCAGTTACAGTTACTCGGTGAATTTTCGACTTTAAAACCTGAATAATCATAGGCGGCAAATTTAATCTTCATTTTTCATCTTAGCGCCATAATTATGAGAAAGATTTCGAATATTCTATTGAACTGTTGGTTTCCTCGCGTTTGCAGTTCGTGCAACCGAAGCTTAACCATTCAGGAAGAAGGGCTGTGCTTTTATTGTCAGCAGTACTTGCATGTGACCAATCACTTCCATCGAAAGAACAATGTTCTATATCTACAACTCGGTTACCGCATGAATATACACAGTGTTCAATCGCTGTACTTTTTTCAACCGAAAAGCATTGAGCAGCGGGCCATTCATGAATTGAAATACAAAAAAAACATGCAGGTTGGAAACTTCTTCGGCAAAGAAATAGGCAAGCGCATCGCCTCCGCCCCTTGGCTACAAGATGTCGATTTTATTGTCCCTATACCCATTCACATAAACAAAGAACGCGAACGCGGATACAATCAAGCCCAGGTTTTATGTGAAGGAATTTCCGCAGAAACCAAGCTTCCAATTCTAAAAATACTTTCCAAACGAACCTCTGGAAAGGGCGCCACAAAAGGCAATCGCATGGAGCGCATGAACAGCCGGAAAATAGATTTTCAACTGCAAGGTTCCATTCCTTCCAGCATTCAGCATCTCTTAATTGTAGACGACGTTATAACCACCGGAGCCACTTTGGAATCTGCCTTCAACGAGATTCGAAAACAATTCAACGGCAAAATTTCAGTGGTGTCTATCGCTCACACCTTTTAATCCTATCTTTGAAAGCTCATAAACTTTAGTCATGATTCAAACCTTTAGAACTTTATTCATTGCATTCCTCTTTGCAACGCCTTTTCTCACCGAGGCGCAAGTGAAACAAGGAAAAATTTTACTCATGAACGGGTCTGAAGTATCGAATGCCCTTTGGGAAGAAAAAGACGGCATGATCTATATCTACGACAAAAAAAACAATCTTTTTGGAAAGGAAAAAACGCGTGCAATTGAATTGAACAAAAGTGAAATTTACAGCCTCGCCGATGGTAGTCGCGAACAAATACTTTATTACCAAGACACCATGCTTGGAGACTATTACACACCCGAAGAAATGCGCATGTATCTTGCCGGAGCAGGAGATGCGAGAAAGAATTACAAGGCAAGGCACATAAGTGCAATCGGATTTGCCTTGTGCGGTGCGGCCGGATACCTTGTTGGAGACGGATTACTTATTTTAATTGTTCCACCAATTACTTATGCGGCTATTCAATATGTTGGAAAAATTAAGATTCGTGAAAAATATTTGAGTGACCCCAATTTCAAATTCAATGATTTGTATGCAGAAGGCTTCGAGCCGCCTGCGCGCTCTAGAAAAATGATTCGAGGTGCCTTAAGTGGCTTTTTGGGTTCGGCTAGCGGTGTAATTCTCTACTTCATTAAAAACCAATAATCGTGCTCATTTCCTTCCTTCAAAGTTTGTGTCTCGGTGGAGCTTCTCTGCTCTTGCTGTTAACCGCAAATCCCAATACCCTTTTTGAAAATGTTTTTCTTTCTATAGCTGTTACCTATAGCTATTGGATTTCCAGAAAACTTCACCAAGCAGCCTTTTGGCTTCCGCTTTTAATTATAGCGGGTATGCTTTCCATATCACCGAACGTTCATTCGGTTTTATTAATGATTGTATCACTCTTAACAATCGTGTATTTCCTTCAACATAAAATTTCATTACGGCAGACACCTTTGTTGAAGAATCTAACCGTGGCTATCTGTTGGTCTTTGCTCATAGCTATTCCAGACACCAAAGAGATTTTTCTTTTGGGTGGAAGTATGTTTTTCACAACGTTGGCGCTTTCTCTTTGTATAGACTTTGTTCAGCGAAAAGAAGACCTTGGAAAAATAGAAACGGTTCCACATCTAATTGGTAACAGCACAACATTGCTTTTCGCCTTGGTGTTTGCTTTGCTTGGGCAATTGTTTTTACCTACAACTTTTTTTGTAGGAGTTATTGCACTTGCTATTCAAGCCGGGCTCACTTACCTCCCTAAAGAATCGCAACGAGAAGCTCTTCGCGAACTGCCCTTTCTAGCTTATGCCTTGGGCATTTATTTGCTGTAAACGTGGTCTAAGGCATCGCAGAAATCGACAATAGCCTTGTCTATATCGGCATCTGTGTGAGCTGCTGAAACGAATCCTACTTCATATCCGCTCGGACCTAAATAAACCCCACGTTCCAAAAGAAATCTATGAAACGGTGCAAACAACTGTCCGCTATTCTCTGGAATTTCATCCATTCTGCGAATGGCTTTTTCTTTCGAAAAAGAGACCCAGAAAATACTTCCTATATT
>CALCNZ010000054.1 GCA_937897625.1 uncultured Flavobacteriales bacterium | reverse complement strand
TTGAATAGCTTCATTTACAGTGCTGCTGAAGGATACAGTGAAACTGTTTTGAGAAGGATTAGGGAATACGCTAATCGCATTCAATCCTTCTACTTCATTTACACCAATGATTACTCCAACGCAATTGCATGTGAAGTCAATGGCATCGTTCACTGTGTTCGGATCACCATCGTCGCAACTTGTTCCAATGAACAAGCAAGAGCCATCGTCGAACGTTGCTGCTGCGTTGTAGTTACAGGCATTCAAATCCATACATCCAAGAACTCCAGCTGTACCAACACACAAGCAATTTGCATCAAGGACATCGTTAATGGTGTTCGGATTTAAATCGTCGCAAGCGCTACCAGGGTAGGTACATGTTCCGTTGTCGAAGAGTGCAGTTGGGTCGTAGTTACAAGCTGTTGCATCCATACATCCTGCAGGAAGTGCCGTTCCAGCACAGTTACAATTTGCATCGTATACATCGTTGATTGTGCCAGCGTTACCGTCGTCGCAAGTACCACCTGGAAGTGAACACGTGTTGTCGTTAACGGTAGCTTCAGGATTGTAGTTACACGCTGTTACATCTGTACATCCTAAGATTACTATGTTGTAAGTACCAGGAGTTAACGCTTGCAATACTACGTTGGTGTTAATGAAAGCTGGTCCACCATCGGGAACACGCGATTGCGTTAAATCTACGCCAGTTGTTTGAGCAGTTTCATCGAATTGAACATAGCCTGGTATCATAACATCAAGACCCAATCCTGTGATTAAGTTTGTTGCAGTCGCATCAGCGGTTCCATATACCATTGCATCAATCATGTTAGCACCGGTAGGAGCAGTTCCATTCGGGAAGTCTGTTGCATTTCCAATGTACATGGCAATTGCGTCTGCTCCGTTTTGTAACGATCCGTTTGGAATAGTTAATCCAACGTTTGCCGCACCAGCATCTCCAATTACGAAAAAACCTTGAGCATTGGTGTTGTAACCATCTAAATCATAAGCAGCGTAAGAAACACCTGTAAGACCGTCATAGAATACCATCACTAAACCATTCAACGATGCGTTAACGTCGCCATACAATTCAATGAATTCAGCGGTGTCTGGTCCTCCAGGGTTGTCTGCGTTCAATTCATTGATGAACATGGTAGCCACTTGAACCACATTCACCAAAATAGAATTAGTAGAAGTTGCAATACATGTAGAAGCGTTGGCAGTGCTAATGTTAGCTCCTACGACAGGAGAGGTTAGCGTTCCTTCGTAAGAAATTCCCCAAACATGGTAAGTTCCAATGGCAAGGGTATTGAAGTCGAAGTTAGCTGGAACCCATTGAATGAAGAGATCATTCACATCGGTTAATGCATACACATAAGTGTCGGTAGTTGAAATTGAAGTTGAGGCCAAGTTCAATACATCTGCATTGGCATCTTTATTCACAGACACCGATGTTTGAGTGCCATTCGCTGCAACAGTTCCACCTGAACATCCAGTACATGGTGTAATTACCACGGTAGAGAATGTTGTTGAAGTTGAAACGCATTGGTTCGCAGTTATGCCCGTCAATGGTTGTCCTGCAACAATAGTGCTTGGAGTAAGTGTGGTGGTGTATCCTATTGCATGAATTTGATAGGTTCCTACAAGTCCAGTGAAATCAAACGTTCCGGTTGAAGTTGAAACAATGTTTCCGCTTGCGTTTGTTGCAACGAACAATCCGCTTCCGGTTCCGTTGAATGCAGTCATATTCACTGTTCCATTTACATTCGAGCAAATGGTTGTTGTGTTTGTTCCGTCGGCAAGTAAAGCAGTTCCTGAAGTACAAGGAGGTTGATTCCAAGTGCCCGGTGTTAACGCTTGTGTTGTATAAGCGGTGCTAAATGCAGTTCCTCCGTCTGGAACACGAGAGATGGTTAAATCCGTTCCATTTGTTTGAGCGGTCTCATCTAACTGAACGTAACCAGGAGTTGTAATTCCAAGTCCAGTAATTAACGCAGCAATGGTAGCATCTGCCGTTCCATAAGTCATTGCATCAATTAAGTTGTTGCTTGTAAGAGCGGTTCCATTCGGGAAGTCTGTTGCATTTCCTGCGTACAAACCAATTGCATCTGCTCCGTTTTGAATCACGTTGGTTGCGGTTGGGAAAATGTAATCGACGTTCGTCACAGTTGCGCTTCCAGCTACAAAAAATCCTTGCGCATCTGTTGAATAACCGTCTAAGTCATATGCGCCGTAGCTCACCAATGTAGCTCCGTCATAAAGTACCAAGGTTAATCCGTTCAACGAGCTGTTTTGAGTTCCGAATAATTCAACAAACTCAGCGGCGTCTGGTGCACCACCAAAACCAGGGTTGTCTGAATTCAATTCATTAATTAAAACGTTTGCTACTTGAAGAGCATTTACCGTAATGAAGTTAGTTGACCATTGCGCACAAGTGCTAGCAGTTGCGGTTGTGATGTTCGCTCCAACAGCTGGTGCAGTAAGTGTTCCTTCGTAAGAAAGTCCATGAACTTGGTAAGTTCCTGTTGCAAGCGTGTTGTAATCGAAGCTAGATGTTACCCACTGAATGAAGTTTCCGCTGTTGTCTGTTAAAGCGTAAACATAGGTTGCAGTCGTTGATGTTGAAGTGTTTCCAAGTGCAATCACATTGGCTGTCGCATCAATAATGTCTGTGTAAGAAGTGCTGTTTGTTCCGTAGAACACTGTTCCACCGATACATCCAGAACATACATTCATGGTAACCGTAACGAAAGTTGTGCTTACCGATAAACAAGTGCTTGCAGATATTGCGTTGAAAGGCTGACCCGCGGCAATTGAAGCTGCGTTCAAAGTTCCTGCATATCCGATAGAATAAATTTTGTAAACACCAGAAAGTCCAATGAAGTCATAGGTGTTTGTGAAAGTTGAAACAATGTTTCCTGCTGCATCCACTGCAACGAAAAGTCCTGTTCCAGTTCCACTAAACGGAGTCATGTTTACAACCGCTGCTGCATTGTTACAGAACGTTGCAGTTGTTGCTCCGCCTGAAAGTGTGCTGGTTCCAGAAGTACATGGAGGTTGGTTCCAAGTTCCAGGAGTTAATGCTTGCAACACATAAGTGGTGTTGTAAAAAGGAGCACCACCATCGGGGATGCGTGATTGTGTTAAATCGGTTCCTGTTGTTTGAGCTGTCTCGTCGAACTGGGTATAACCTGGCGCTAATACATCAAGTGTTAATCCCGTGATTAATCCAGTAATCGCAACGTCAGCGGTACCGTAAACAGCGGCATCTACTAAGTTTGCTCCAGAAAGTGCTGTTCCATTCGGGTAGTTTGCAACTGGTCCGTAATACAAAGCCACAGCGTCAGATCCGTTTTGCATTAGACCGTTCGCCCAGGTTAGGTTCACGTTCGTTGTTAATGCATTTCCAGCAACAAAAAATCCGAAGTTGTTGGTTGAATATGCGCTTAAGTCAATGGAATTGTAGCTTAACAGCGTAGCACCATCGAAAAACACAAGGGTTAATCCGTTAAGCGAAGTGTTTGGAGCTCCGTAAAGCTCAATGAATTCGCGCGTGTCGCCACCACCCGGATTGTCGGCGTTAATCTCATTAATCACCACTGCTGGTGCTTGCGCCATCACCAGAGAAGCGGTAAACGCAAAGAGAAAAGATAAAAGTCCTTTCATTTTAAATTAATTTTAGGTTAGTTGGGTTTCAAAACGTCGCTAATATAGTTCTTAAAGGGGGCAGAGTTAGCTTGAAAAAGTCCCATGAAATGGGAAACCCAAAGCAAAAAAAGCTTCCCGAAGGAAGCCTTTTCAACAATAAAAATAAAAGATTAATTTTTCATCAACTTCATTCGTCCAATGCGATCATTCACTTTTAACTCAATCGTATAATAACCGTTTGACCAGGATTGTGCATCCAGTTCAAAGGTGTTCATTCCAACAGAAACAACATGCGAATTCTGATAGACAATTTTTCCAGTGATGTCGACAATTCGAATTTGAACGCGTTCATTGCTGTTGCTGTTCCATTGAATGTTGAAGTTGTTGGAGGTAGGGTTCGGATAAAGCGAAAGCTGATTGAAGCCTTCTACCTCTTCAACATTAACGGTTACGTTGAACGTGCCCGGAGTTAACGGTTGAAGAACGACGTTGTAGTTGCTCAACGCAGGACCTCCATCTGGAATGCGTGATTGCGTTAGATCCAATCCTGAAGTTTGAACCGTCTCGTTGAATTGCGCATACCCAGGGAACATGACGTCCAATCCGAATCCGGTAATCAACGGAGTTGCAGGAGCATCGTCGGTTCCGTAAATCATTACATCAATTAAGTTATGCGTAGTTGGAAGCGTGGTGTTCGGGAAGTCGCTTCCATTTCCAACAAACAATGCAACTCCGTCGGCACCGTTTTGTAAGGTGGCATTCGCGATCATGTAATCAACATTGGTCGTTAAAGTATCGCCAAGGACAAAGAATCCATTGGCATCTGTTGAATAGCCATCCAAGTCGAAGGCCGCATAAGATCCTCCTGTGCTTCCGCCGTAAAATACAATCACTAAATTGTCTAATGATGCATTTGCTTCACCATACAATTCAATGAACTCTTGAGTGTCTGATCCTCCTGGATTGTCGGCGTTCAATTCGTTAATCACTACTTCAGCAACGTTAAGTGCGTTTATGTAGATGAAGTTCGGCGTCCAGGTTACGCAATTCGATGCGGTTGCGGTTGCTATGAATGCCCCAACAACAGGCGCTGTAAATGTTCCTTCATACGATACGCCATAAACCAAATAAATTCCTGGTGTAAGTGTATTGAAGTCGAAGTTCGCCGGTACCCATTGTATAAAGTGTTGCGAGATATCGGTTAATGCATAGGCATAGGTTGCTGTCGTTGAAGTGGAGGTCGTTGTTAGTCCTAAAACGTCTGCGCTTGAATTCAATAATACAGTAATGTTCGTTGATCCATTTGCAGTTCCAATTAGTCCGGCTTCGCAACCAAAGCAGGCAACAACCGATACACTAAGGAAATTATTATCGAGGCTTAAGCAGTTGTCAGAGGATACACCAGCGATCGGCTGTCCCGCCGCAATTGTCGCGGCATTCAGCGCATTGGTGTAGGCTACTGTATAAATGCGATAGCTTCCAACAACTGCGTTGAAGTCATACGTAAGTCCTGTGATTTCAGAAATAATAATTCCATTTCCATCGGTGAGAATATGGGTTGAATTTCCAACGCCATTGAATGCGGTAAAGCTAACAAGGTTCAATGCGTTGGTACATAGTGTTACGCTTGTTGTGCCATCTTCAAAGGTTGTTGTTCCGGCTAAACAAAGTGGAGCATTCCAAGTGCCCGGCGTAAGCGCTTGCAACACATAACTCGTGTTCACGAATGGGGCACCTCCGTCAGGAATGCGCGATTGCGTGAGATCTGTTCCCGAAACTTGCGCAGTCTCATCGAACTGCGCATAGCCCGCAATGCTGTTCAGTCCAAGCGCATTCACCAACGCAGGAACAGGTGCGTCGTTCGTTCCATAAACAACGGCGTCTATCAAATTCGCGCTGGTCACGGCCGAGTTCGAAGGGAAGTTGGAAGCTGGCGCGAAATAAAGGCCAATCCCATCTGTTCCGTTCTGCAAGGTTGCATTCGGAAACACCAAATTCACATTTGTCGTAAGCGCATTGCCAGCCACAAAAAATCCTTCGTTGTTTAATGAGTATGCAGACAAATCCATGGCGTAGTAGTTCGTTATGGAACTTCCACCACAAAAGACAAGAGAAAATCCGTTCAACGATGTATTCGGAGCGCCAAACAATTCTATGAATTCTTTGGTGTCGGCACCTCCCGGATTGTCGGCATTCACTTCGTTAATGACAACATTCGGAACTACCGCAACGCGAATGAAAACTCCAGCCGTTGTGTAGGTAACACAATTGGTTGCTGTTGCTGTTGAAAGAGGCTGGCCAACAAGCGGTGCGGTGAATGTCCCTTCATACGAAAGCCCTTGAACATAGTATTGTCCTGCTGGTAACGTGTTGAAGTCAAATCCTACCGGTAACCACTGCATAAAATTGTGAGCAGCGTCGGTTAATGCGAAAAGATACGTGTCTGTCGTAGACGCAGAAGTGGTGTTAAAAACCAAAACGTCGGCATTGCCATCCAATTTCACCAATGCACTCACATTGCCATTGTTGGTTGAAACAATTCCCGCATCGCAACCCAAACATAGATTCACGACAACACTAATAAAACTCGGACTAACCGATGCGCATTGCGAAGCACTCACATTCAAAATGTTCATCCCAGCTTGAACACTCGCCGTGTTCAACGTGCCCGTGTATCCAACAGAATAGATGCGATACGTTCCAGGAATTGAGTTGAAATTGTAGGTGTTTGATGTCAATTCTTGAACAATAATTCCAGCAGCATCTGTTAAGAAGAACAACCCGTTACCCGTTCCGTTGAATGCGTTGAAGGTAATTACAGTGGGCTGATTCGAGCAAAATGTAGCTGTAGCCGTTCCGTCTGAAAGCGTTGGTGTGCCTGATGTACATGGAGGTAAATTCCAAGTGCCAGGAGTAAGTGCTTGTGTTACATAGCTCGTTGAAAACGGAGCGCCTCCGTCTGGAACGCGCGAGATCGTAAGGTCCGTTCCAAGTGTCTGAGTCGTTTCGTCGAATTGTGTGTAGCCAACAACGGTGTTCAATCCGAGCGATGCAATTAAACTGTTGTTCTGAATGTCAGAGGTTCCGTAAACAACAGCGTCAATTAAATTTAATGTTGAAATAGCGCTGCCGTTTGGATATTGGCTTGCATTTCCAATGTAAATGGCAACGGCATCCGCACCATTTTGTATAACACCCGATGCTCCAGGAAAGACATAGTCTACCTGACTCACCGTTGATTCACCCAAAACGAAAAATCCGTTTGCGTCAGTGGAGTAATTGTCAAGATCAAATGCACCGTAAGTCGAAAGGGTTGTACCATCAATAAGCACCACACAAAGCCCCGTGAGTGACTTGTTTGATCCTCCGAAAAGTTCAACAAACTCTTGCGCATCGGTTGCGGTAATGTTATCTGAATTCACTTCGTTAATCACAACGCTTGGCGATTCAATGACAAGGAACGAAAGGGAATTCGCAGAGGCTTCAAAGCAGATGTCTGCTGAAATTGCGCTGAATGGTGCGCCAGCAGCGTCTCCTAGTAAGTTTCCCTCGTAAGAGAATCCTTTAATTTGGTAGCTTCCAGCAACTAAATCATTGAAGTCGAAACTGGCGTTGATCCACTGTAAGAAATTTCCGCTGTTATCTAACAAAGCAAAAACATACGTGTCGGTATTCGAAAT
>CALCNZ010000053.1 GCA_937897625.1 uncultured Flavobacteriales bacterium | reverse complement strand
ATAAGTCCGAATACCTCCTGCTGTTTGATTAGTTCAATTGGATCTGCACCTTCACTGAAAAGTTTTGCAATTGCAGCTTCTTGAAGGCTATCCATTTTTCGCTCAAATTCTCGAATGGTTGCAATTCGTTTTCTAGCGGATTCAGAATATCTAAATTTCTTTAGATTTTCCATGAGTTCTTCTAGGACCATTGTGCTTTCCCAAATGACTTGCGCCATTTCTCCAAAGACCGTTGGAATATTATGAATTTTGTACAGTTCAATTCGCTTTGAAACACCATACATATCATCTACAATATCGTCTATTACAATAGCCAATTGATAAACCTCTTCCCTGTCGAAGGGAACATTGAAATTGGCTTCTACCTCTATCTTTAACGCGTGGGTTAAATCGTCTCCTACATGCTCTAAATCTCGAATTTCTCCATGCAATTGAATTCGTTTTACACTGTCTGCTTCAAATGACTCTTTCAGAACTTTTGCTGTGCGAACAGCATTCGTAACAGACGCTTGAAAAAGAGGAAAGCACTTTTTATCTTTCGGAACCAATGCTTGAAGAATTGAATTGAGATTGATAGACATTTTGTTCAAAATTTTAGAGCACGAATGTAAGGTCAAAAAGTTATTTCAATGTGACCAAATTGTTTTGATTCGTTTTAAAGTTGATTTACCTATTTTTGCGTCCTAATCAAATTTCAAAAGAATGAGTTGGTTCAAGAGAAAAAACAAAGGTATTACCACGCAGAATCAGGAGAAGAAGGAAATTCCAGAGGGGTTGTGGTACCAATGTCCCGAGTGCAAGCATGTTGTTACGAGTGAGCAACACGCAGAGCACGATTGGGTTTGCGAAGCTTGTGAGTATCATGAAAAAATTGGATCGCTACAGTATTTCTCTATCTTTTTTGACGAACACGAGTGGATTGAAGTTGCGGAGCACATGAAAAGTGCCGATCCGTTAACTTTTACTGACACGAAGAATTATAAGGATCGTATTAAGACGACCATTGCAAAAACCGGATTGAAAGATGCCTTGCGCGTTGGATTCGGAAAGATTGAGCACGAGAATGCCGTTATTGCTTGTATGGACTTCGCCTTCATTGGCGGTTCCATGGGATCTGTTGTTGGAGAGAAGTTCGCTTTGGGCGTTGATAAAGCTATTGAAGAACACTGTCCGTTTATTTGTATTTCGAAATCAGGAGGAGCCCGTATGATGGAAGCTGGATTCTCACTTATGCAAATGGCCAAGACTTCAGCGAAGTTGACGCAATTGGCTGAGGCTGGACTTCCTTATATTTCTATACTTACCGATCCGACAACCGGAGGAGTTACAGCTTCGTTCGCGATGTTGGGTGACTTGAACATTGCTGAACCGAAGGCTTTGATTGGTTTTGCTGGACCACGTGTTGTGAAAGAGACCATTAAGAAAGACTTACCCGCTGGATTCCAAAGTTCAGAGTTCGTTTTGGAGCATGGCTTCCTTGATTACATTGTGAAGCGCACTGAAATGAAGAAGCGTTTGGCACTTACATTGAGCCACTTAAAATAAATCTTGCATTCACGAGAAGAAATTCCGTATCTTTGCACCCCACTTTCAAGAAAAGTAATATTTACTTGGAGGCTCACATAATAATCACTAAAAAAGTATTGGCATGTACCTTACAACAGAAAAAAAACAAGAGATTTTCGCTAAACACGGTAAATCTGCAACAGACACAGGTAGTTCAGAAGGACAAATTGCTTTGTTCACCTACCGTATTGCTCACCTAACTGAGCACTTAAAGAAGAATAAAAAAGATTACGGCACACAACGTTCGTTGATTGCATTGGTTGGTAAGCGCAGAAGCTTATTGGATTATTTGCAAAAAGTTGACATCGCTCGTTACCGTGCAATCGTAAAAGAACTTGAATTACGTAAGTAAAATACAGGCATAATTCAAAGAAAAGGCAATTTAACAATTGCCTTTTCGCGTTTTTTCTTAGAACTATATATCCGAAAATAAAAGAATGAAAATCGAAGCAATCACAACGACCATTGACATGGGTTCTTCTGCTCCAATTACCATTGAAACTGGTAAGTTAGCGAAGCAAGCACATGGTTCAGTAGTCGTTCGCCAAGGAGATACGATGCTCCTGGCAACCGTTGTAGCCAACGAAGAAGCAAAAGAAGGGTTAGACTTCCTTCCTCTAACGGTAGAATACCGTGAAAAATATGCCGCTGCGGGACGTTTCCCAGGTGGATATTTCAAACGTGAAGCACGTCCCTACGACGACGAAATTTTAGTTTCTCGTTTGATCGACCGCGCCTTGCGCCCCATGTTCCCAGACGATTTCCACAGCGACACGCAAGTGGTTGTGTCTTTGATCTCTGCGGACAAAGAATACTTACCAGATAGTTTAGCTGGTTTAGCTGCATCTGCAGCACTAGCTGTTTCAGATATTCCATTCAACGGTCCTATTTCAGAAGTTCGCGTGGCTCGCATCAACGGTGCGTTCGTGGTGAATCCAACGTGGTCTCAATTGGCTCATGCCGATTTAGACATGATGGTAGCTGGAAGTGCTGACAGCATTGTAATGGTTGAAGGTGAAATGCAAGAGGTGTCTGAAGAAGTAATGGTTGAAGCCATTGCTATTGCGCACACTGCTATTCAAGCTCAAGTAAAAGCTCAGTTGGAATTGGCTTCGAAAGTTGAAAAAGCGGCTGTAAAGCGCGAATACAACCACGAACCAAAAGACGAAGAGTTGAAGAAGAAAGTATGGGACGAGTGTTATGCGAAGTTCTATGCTGCTGTTAAAACTCCAACCGGAAAGAAAGAAAGAAGCGCAGCGTTTCACCAAATTGAAGAAGAGTTCTTTGCTCAATTCACTGCGGAAGAAAAAGCAGCGAATGCCTTCTTGTTGAAGAAATATACCCACGATTGTTTGAAGGACGCTATGCGTCGCATGATCCTAGACGATGGTATTCGTTTAGACGGTCGCGATACTCGCACCATTCGTCCAATCTGGTGTGAAGTTGATTACTTGCCAGGTGCTCACGGTTCAAGTGTTTTCACTCGTGGTGAAACACAATCGTTGACTACCCTTACACTTGGTACTAAACTCGATGAGCAAACGATTGATAGCGTTGTTCATCCGCGTAACGACAAGTTCTTATTACACTACAACTTCCCACCCTTCAGCACAGGGGAAGCACGTCCGATTCGTTCAACGGGTCGTCGTGAAATTGGACACGGAAACCTTGCACTTCGTGCATTGAAGCCTGTTCTTCCTGAAACTGAAAAGTGTCCTTACACGATGAGAATTGTTTCTGACATTCTAGAGTCGAACGGATCTTCATCTATGGCTACTGTTTGCGCAGGAACGCTTGCGTTAATGGACGGTGGTGTTCCAATTACAGCTCCAGTATCTGGAATTGCAATGGGATTAATCACAGATGAAAATGGAAAGTATTCAATCTTATCAGATATCCTAGGAGACGAGGATCACTTGGGCGATATGGACTTCAAGGTAACTGGAACTTCGAAAGGAATTACAGCTTGCCAGATGGACATTAAGATCAAGGGGCTTTCAATGCAATTGTTAACCGATGCTTTGGATCAAGCCAAGCAAGGTCGTTTGCACATCTTGGGTGAAATGATGAAAACCATTTCTGAACCTCGTGAAGATTACAAACCTCACGCACCACGTATCATTAGCTTCGAAATTCCAACCGAAGAAATCGGAAAAGTAATTGGTCCTGGAGGAAAAGTAATTCAAGAAATTCAGAAGACAACTGGCGCAACAATCTCTATCGAAGAGCGCGACAACAAAGGATTTGTAGAAATTGCGTCTGCGGACAAGACAAGCCTTGATGCTGCTGTGAATCGTGTGAAGTCAATTGTATGGCCACCACAAGTTGAAATTGGAGCTACTTATGAAGGTCCAGTTAAAACCATTCAACCGTTCGGTGCATTCGTAGAAATTATCCCTGGCCAAGACGGCCTTATTCACATCAGTGAATTGGAATGGAGAAGAGTAGACGACGTTAACGAGGTGTTGAAAGTTGGTGATTTGGTTAAATTTAAAGTATTAGGAAAAGATCCTAAGACCGGTAAATTGAAGCTTTCTAGAAAAGCTTTGCTACCAAAGCCAGAAGAACAAAACTAAATTCCTGTTTTCTACGTATATAGAGAAACAGTGAATTAAACGAACGTTAAGCAAACATGAGACAGTTAAAAATTACAAAACAGGTAACCAACCGCGAGACCGCTTCCCTTGACAAGTATTTGCAAGAGATTGGTCGTGTGGATTTGATTACTGCCGAAGAAGAAGTTGAATTGGCTCGTCGCATTAAACAAGGTGATCAGATTGCCTTGGAGAAATTGACTAAAGCGAATTTGCGTTTCGTTGTATCTGTGTCGAAACAATATCAAAACCAAGGTTTATCTCTTCCTGATTTAATTAACGAAGGAAACTTGGGATTGATCAAAGCGGCTCAGCGTTTCGATGAAACTCGTGGATTTAAATTCATTTCTTACGCTGTATGGTGGATTCGTCAATCTATTCTTCAAGCGTTGGCAGAGCAATCTCGTATTGTTCGTCTTCCTTTGAACAAGATTGGTTCGATCAATAAAATCAACAAGGCATTCGCTAAGTTGGAGCAAGAATTCGAGCGTCCTCCTACACCAGCTGAATTGGCTGAAGTGTTAGAAATGACATTGGATGAAGTAAAGCAATCGTTGCGCAACAGCGGACGTCACGTATCTATGGATGCTCCTTTGAAAGACGGAGATGACAGTAGCTCTACGATGTACGATGTCTTGCAAACGAACGACACTCCTTCTCCGGATACAGATCTATTGCATGAAAGTTTACGCAGAGAGATTGAACGTTCACTTCGCACGCTTACTGCGCGTGAGGGCGATGTGGTTCGTTTGTATTTCGGTTTGAATGGTGAGCACCCACTAACTCTTGAAGAGATTGGTGAGCGCTTCGATTTAACGCGTGAACGTGTTCGTCAGATCAAAGAGAAAGCAATTCGTCGATTGAAACACACAAGCAGAAGTAAGATTTTGAAATCTTATCTTGGATAGTATAAAAAGCTCCTTCGGGAGCTTTTTTTTTATATCCCCCAGCTGTTAGTAAGAATGTACTTCGTACGAATGCCGGAGGCGAATGCTTCGCGAGAGTCTTCGACGAATGTCCTTTGGACGAGGGTTGCAAGCAACAAGGGTAATTGATGGGGAAAAATACGTTCAGAAAAATCATAAGGTTTGAATAGTATATTCGTTAAACCATTTCAATGAAATATTTTCAAACCAACATGAAATACATTTTTCTCCTTCTTTTGATATTCGCAAATGGTTTTGCAAAAGCCCAAATCTATTTTCCACCAACGACTGGAAATACATGGGAAACAACTACGCCGGCGGAATTGGGATGGTGTGAAGATCAATTGCCTGAACTGATTTCATTTTTGGAAAGCAATAACACGAAAGCGTTTCTTGTGTTGAAGAATGGACGCATTGTGATTGAGAATTACTTCGGGACATTCACGCAAGATAGTCTGTGGTATTGGGCTTCTGCGGGGAAGACGCTTACCTCCTATTTGGTTGGAATTGCGCTGCAAAACGGACAGCTTTCGATTAACGATTTAAGTTCAAGTTATTTGGGAAGTGGCTGGACCAATTGCACTGCCGATCAAGAAAATGCCATTACCGTTCGCAATCAATTAACCATGACAACAGGGTTAGACGACGGAGTGGCAGATGAATATTGTACGCTTCCTTCTTGCTTGAATTACTTGGCTCCTGCGGGCACGCGCTGGGCGTATCACAACGCGCCCTACACCCTACTCGATGGCGTGTTGGAAGGAGCGACGGGACAAACGATGAACGGATTAGTTTTTTCTGGTTTGAAACAGCCAACAGGAATGGATGGCTTCTTTATTCAGAGTGGATACAACAATGTTTATTTGAGCACGGCGCGTAGTATGGCTCGATTCGGAATACTCATGCAAAATGGTGGAAACTGGAATGGCAATCAGCTCATGACCGATGCGAATTATTTTCAGGAGATGATTACACCATCACAGAACTTGAATAACGCCTATGGTTATTTGTGGTGGCTGAATGGCCAAAGCTCATACATGGTTCCTGGATCACAGTTGGTATTGCCGGGCATGTTGTTCCCGCACGCACCAGCCGATGTATACGCTGCTCTAGGAAAGAACGGTCAGTTCTTGAATGTTTGTCCAAACCAAGGACTTGTCTTTGTCCGTTTGGGCAATGCGCCCGACAATTCGTTGGTTCCGTTTTTATTGAACGATCAGATTTGGGAGAAGTTGAACGCGGTGCTTTGCACATCGGTTACTGAATCGACAGATTCTGATTTTATGTTGAATCAGACGGCTACATCGGTTCGTAT
>CALCNZ010000052.1 GCA_937897625.1 uncultured Flavobacteriales bacterium | reverse complement strand
GCAATCATCAGCCACCAACTGAGAGACAATCTTTCCACCGATACCCGAACCTCCTAAACCAGAGATGACAATGTTTTCAAATTGTTTGTCGGTATTGGTAAATGTTGCGCTTTGACCAATGGCCAAGGCTTCTTTCAAATGTGTTGGAAAAGCTTCTACTAATGATTTCATTTTAAAAAATTTAAGATGCAAATGTACAATTCAAATGGGTTATTTCCTTCTTAGAACACCCTTCTCTTCACAAAGTTTAGCCAAAGGGGCAAAATAAAACATGGCAGTACCTTTTTTTTCAGCTATGCTTAACAAATCGTGCTCGCCGTCTGACCAGTTGATGAGGTGCATCATGTTGTGCACCATTCCACGCTGATCTGTATTCGGCATGTTGGAACTCGGATACAATCCGCGCTTCCCCAATTGCGGTTCGCCGTATTGAACAACCGCCTCATAGGTCTCATTTATTTCAAGAGCTAAGACCATTTGAAACAAAATTTCTACACCCTCTTCCATGGCTGGGAGAGAAATGAAATCGCGATTGTCTAATGAGGTGTGGTATTGCGCGTAACGCTGGTAAGGCGTTCGCATGAACGATCCTATCGGAAGATTATATCCGGGAGAGCAGAACTGACGCTCGTCGCTTCCACCCACAGAAAATTCTAAATCATTCCATTCGAGTGGAAGTTGATTCAAGATGTGCCTACTCACGCGATCGACCAATGCGTTTCCTCTTCGTGAATTCTTGTAGTGAATTTTCCCAGCATCGCCACAGCATGTGAGCACCCATCCTGCTTGAAGTTTTTCTTTCAATGCTTGTCCGTGCTTCGACAAATAAGCAATGGATCCAATGGTTTCAGGAGCAAGAACGAATCGATACGTGTATTTTCTTTGTGGAAGGGCAGCGAGCTTTTCATACAGCATGGCTAAGACCAACGGACCGCTGAGTTCGTTGTTCGCCATACTCGGGTGACACAAATATGAATAGAATAAAATCTCTTTTTCTGAATCGCCTTTCAGAATTGCTTCACCGTAGGTGAGACTTCCTTCGGTTAATTCCGATTGAATAACTACGCGATAAACTCCTTCTTTCGGAAGCGAATTCCATTCGTTGTGCGAAAGACAAAATCCCCATTTCTCTTCGTAATAGGAAGTCACGTACGGAATGGCGTTCGGTTGCTCCGGTAATGTGAAAATGTGTTTCGATAATTCATCCCAAGAGATCTCTTGATTAATGGGCGTTGAATAATTCAACACGTGCAAATTATTCTGTTTGAAATCGGCAACCTTTCGTCCGTCGGGGGCAATGATGAAGGCATCTTGAATGTTCCATTCTTTCGGAATTTCCCAATCGTGGACTTGCGTTCCAGTAGGGACTTCGGTTAGTTCGAAGGGAACAATTTCTTGCAGAATCTTGAACGATTCTCGCAAACCGTTTCCTGTAATGCTTCGGCAGATGGGCCAAAGTCTTTCAAAATATGTCGCTAGTTTTTGTTGCATATCACCAAACGGTCCAGCCGCCTTCCACTTTCATGTTGTCTCCGGTCACGTAGGACGAGGCATCGCTGAGTAAATAAATGAGCGCGCTTGCTACTTCGTGATTGTAACTCAATCTTTCCATTGGAGAGAAGCGCGCGAAATTTTCTTCGAATTGCGCTTCGTGATTGTTCCACACTCCGTGTGGAGTAATCATGTTTACACGCACTTTTTTCGTAGCCCAATAAGAAGCCAAGTATCTGGAAAGTGCGTCGATACCGCCTTTCGAGGCGCTATAGGCGGCGGGACAACCCAGAGAAGTTCCTTTGTATAAATTCTGATTCGGTGCAACAACGCTGTAGGTGGAGGGAATATTCACTACGCTACCGCCGCCGTTCTCTGCCATGTGGCAGCCGATAATTTGACACATTAAAAACGTGCCTTTCAAATTCACATCAACCACAGTGTCCCAATTTTCGTCGGACACACTTTCGAACGGCTCGAATTTTAAATGCGTTTTATTCTGGTGTGCATTCACCAACCCGTCTATTCTTCCGAAAGAAGAAAGCACACTTTCTTTCAGCGCTTCAACCGAAGCTCTATTCGCCACATCAAGCACAAATCCCAAGGCCTTGGTATTGTTTCGTGCAGCCAAATCATTTGCAAATTGAACCGGATTCGCTAATTCAATATCTGCTGCAACTACAACTCCTCCGAACTGCGCAACAGCTTCACAGAAAGCTCTTCCAACCAAACCGCATGCACCTGTAATGACAATGACTTTATCTGTTAAATCGAATTTTTTCTTGAAGTCGATTTGCGTTGCGTCTGTTGTACGAAGTGGTTCCATCTTAATTTATTTTTCTGAAGACCGGCTTAATTTCATCACCCACCAAGTACTTCTCATAACCGTCTTCCAAGGCGCGTTCAAACACTTCGCAACTTTCATCGAACGCGGCAAGCATGAAATCGATATCGTCTTGCGTGTGCGAGAAACACGGCGAAAGAATTCCTTGATATAAAACTCCACGTTGAATCATTTCCTGCATGAACAGTGTTCTGTAAAACATGCACGGCTCTTTCTTTTGGTTCTTCAC
Source organism: uncultured Flavobacteriales bacterium (assembly GCA_937897625.1). Lineage (GTDB taxonomy): Bacteria > Bacteroidota > Bacteroidia > Flavobacteriales_D > Sanyastnellaceae > CAIZGX01. Next base: position 3,022 of record CALCNZ010000052.1, on the reverse strand, counting down.
TACCAAACCAACGCACCAATTAAACCCAGTTAATTCGAAGTAGTCTTCCAATTTTCTTCGACTTAAAATTCCTTTCACCCCATTCATGAAATAATCTCCAATGGCGTGATTGTGCTGAATAACTGGATTGTTTTCAAATACATTTATGGTGGCCAATGCAGCAGCAATTCCGTGCGTCTCGCCTCCGTGCGTGGTGCTTACCAAAAACACTTTCGGCTGACCCTTTCTGCGGATGCCGCCGTATTCCATGATTTCTTTTTTTCCTGTTAAGGCACAGAAAGAAAATCCGTTTGCGATGCCTTTTCCCCATGTGCAGAAATCGGGCTCTGCGTTGAATTTTTTAATGGAACCTGGGAAGTCAGATTTGAATCCGGTTATCATTTCATCCATGATCCACAACGCACCATTCTTGTGCGCAAGATCAATGGCTTTCTTGTAAAAGTCGGGCTCGAGAACATTCCACTTTTCTGGTTCTGAAATTACACAAGCAATTTGTCCTGGATATTCATTGAACATGCGTTCCAGATCTTCCAACGAATCTTGCTTGTATGTAATGGTAAACTGTTTTATTTCATTCGGAATACCAAAGTCGCAGGCGGTAGAACCAATGAACCAATCGTCGTAGCTGTAGAACGGATGTTCAGCAGGACGGGCGATTAAATGTTTTCCAGTGTAAGCGCGAGAAAGTTTAATGGCCGCTGTTGTAGCAACCGAACCGTTCTTCGCGAATTTGATCATGTCGTGTTGCGGAACGAGCGAGAGAAATTTCTCTGCCATTTCCATTTCAATAACGCTTGGACGTGTGAAATTCACACCCTTTTCGAGTTGCTTTTTCACTGCCTCCAAAACAGGTTCGTATGCGTGTCCCAAAGAAACCGAATACAAACCCATTAGGGTATCGAGGAATTTATTTCCATCTAGATCCCAACAATACACGCCCTTTGCATGGGTTATGGCAGCAGGCGATTTAATGGGGAACTGATCATCTCCCTTTGAGTAAGTGTGCGCACCTCCAGGGATTAAATCGTGAATCTTATTTCTATATTCATCGCTTTTCGCGAAGTTGGTAATGTGTGGAAGTGTTATCGTTTTCATTTCACAATTTTATCTTCTCTTAATGATTTAGCATAGCCAGCATTGATAATGCTCTCTTCGTTAATCTTTAGTAATTCTGGTTTCGATTCTAACAAATGTACAACATCATGAATGTCGAAATCTCGTGTTCCAAATTCGGAAAAAATTGCTTCAACAAAAGCAAAATCTGCCGGAGTATCTACAGACAACTTAAAGTTACAGTTGTCGTTCATCTTGCGGAAACCCAAGGTGAATTTTTTTGAATTTTTTACATAAGGAATAACATGTTCACGTTCACTGTGGAGCTTCGCGTTTTGATACGCTTGTTCCAAAACAGAAAACTTCACAGCTTCCACATCGAATCCATCTTCCAGAAAAGTTGGATCTTCATTGCTGTTGGAGAACAAGTCTACGCCGAATTTCACAAACTGCTCATACACCCAATCAACGGTACTTCCGTGATGGGTCGGGCAATCGCTGGTTAATCGAATAATGTTATCGCCTTCTTTCGCGCCGAAATTTTTTGCTGCGGAATAAAACCGATCGAGAACATCCCAATCGGATCCTCTAAAAACTAAGATGTTGTGCGTATTGCAAAACAATTCCAACGCATCGTCTTCGGGGTTAGTAGAAGTGACTACAGCAATTTTGTCGATGCACTTTGCTTTTGCAACACGATTGATTAACGTTTGAATAATTGGAGTGCCGTTGATTTCCTTCAACACTTTTCCGGGCAATCGAGTGGAACCCATGCGGGCTTGCAGCAAAGCGAAATTCATTATTTCTGTGGATTAAATAAGGACAAATATATTTTATCCCAAAGCCGCCCTTCTTTGAATACCTGATTTACAAATCTTCCTTCCACTTGAAAGTCTAATTTTTCATACAACTTCAAAGCACCGGGATTGTTTTGAAAAACAGCGAGGGTAATTTTATTCAAATTCAAATCATCAAAAACGTAGTTAATCACCAGCTTCATGGTTTCGAATCCCAAGCCTCTTCCGCGGGCATATGCCTCACCAATGATTAATCCCAGCTCGCAGGTTTGTGCTATCCAATCTATGCGATCTACCTTCACGTTACCGATATGCCGATTGCTTTCTTTTTCGCAAAGAGCAAAAAAAACGGTGTTCTGATCTCTCAGCGCACCATTTACATAATTAATAAGCTCTTGTTGTGTGGTTGGAAAATAACCCGAAGCCAAGCCTCTGGTAACCTCAGGATCGTTCAACCATTTCAAATAAATATCGTTCGCGTCTTCAAGGGTAAGTGGACGTAAATAGACATTTTCTCCCTCTAAAAATTTAATCATCTGTTGTGCTTCTGATTTAATTTCACTTGAGAATCAGACATTTTCTGATCGTCTTTTGTGAGGTTATTTTCGTGCATGCGATATCTGTAGAGTGGCACGGGAATATGATAAATTCCATAACCCGCCTGCTCCCATCTAATTCTTAAATCTTCTTCTTCGCGCGCCTTAAAATTCTCGTCGTAAAGTCCAATGTTGAAGAGGTAATCTTTTCGAAACATAATTCCGCAAGCAATGGGTTTTTCGCAAGAAGAAATGTGTTCAAGGTGTTGACCTCTTTCATTTACGAGATAATAATCGATTGCAACCGCATCAAAGGCGTTGTTCTCGTTCAAGAATAAATTCTGTACCCGAAGCGATTCGGAATGAAGGTAATCGTCTGCATCTAAAAAGGCTACAAACTGTCCGCGTGCCTTGCGAATTCCAAAATTTCGCGCCCCTGCTAAACCCAGATTTTCTTTCAGATTATATACTCTGACAATGTCGGTATAATTTTCTAAAATAGATTCTGTTGCGTCGGTAGACGCGTCGTTGACTACAATGATTTCAAAATCGGTTTTCGCCAGCGTTTGATCCAATCCGCTTCGAAGAGCCCGCTCAATAAACTGGGCGTAATTGTAGGTTGTAATAATGAGCGAT
>CALCNZ010000051.1 GCA_937897625.1 uncultured Flavobacteriales bacterium | reverse complement strand
TTTCGTTCAGCAAATAGGTAACAGGTATTGAATAGATGTTAGCGTCTTTCAGTTTTTTTACGCGATAAATGTTAAATCCATATCGTTCGTGAAAAGCGTTCACTTGATCTTCCCGATCTTCTGTAACAAAGACAAAGTTAATCTTTTGTCCCAAAGGGGTTTTCATAAATGCGCTTATTTCCGGAAGTTCACGAAGACAAGGCCCGCACCATGCGGCGTAGAAATGCACAATCGTAACCCCTGCTGTCAACTCTGAAAGTTTGTGCGTCACATTCAAACTGTCTGTCACTAGAATTTCATCTTGCTCCAGGGAAGGGACGGTTTTGTAGCGAACAAGCATGAATATTCCAATGCCAATGAGCGTTGTCCAAAGCAATCGTTCAACACTTAAAAATCGCGCGAACTTTCGCGTATACCAGCCTTTCATTAATCTTCTTCCTCGTGAATAATTTCGTTTCCTTCTTTTTTCGAAGGGGCAATTTCTTCCTCAATTTCCAATTGATCCATGGTTGAAATGAAATCTTGAAGTTCATTAGGAGTCATGGGGAGATATTCTTTCGGAATAGAAAATACAAGTGGATCCACTGTTAATGGTTTCATCTCTTCAAGCTCCCAGTACGATAAGTCATCTTGTTGCATGGAAACAATTAGTCCAGGTGCTCCAGTGGTCTCGAATAAATAAGGGATATTTCGAAACTCTTCAGTGTACCAAACGCGCAAGCTGTCTGTTGTTCCGAACTCAGATTCGGCAAGGGCATAACCCAATTTACATTTCAGCCCAGCAATGATTCGAGTCTGAATTTCAGCAGGAGCGATGACCTTATATAATTTCTTTTCATTAAAAAATGAGTCTTCGAATTTGATAGCCATTTTCTCATTTGCAATGCGTGCAAGCATAGTCGCTTCTTTCTTCTCGGAATCTACAATAACAGAATAGTTCATGGCCGACATGAAATCTTTTTCTGTAGAAATTTCAGCTAGGGTAAGACTGCCCTTCACGGTATAGCTTATCGTAGGGGGAATGTTGGGATCAACCGAGTCAATTCGTTTTGAATTGTTATAAAATTTTCTTCCGTAAAGCAAAATACCTTCAAACGATGCTTGTTGCGCAAAAGTTGAAAAATGCAACAGCACAATGAATAAACAGAGGAGTCGTTTTTTCATGTGGTGAATTTACGAAGTATTTTCTTTTTAAAACGGTTTCAATTTAGGAGCTCAGGAAAAAGGGGGAGAAGCAGTTGATAGTCAGATTCGCTCATTTCTCTGTATTCTGATGGGATTTGAAATTCTTCGTCTTTTACCTTTCGCTTAGAGAGCTTTTTTGTTCGAATGATTTGAGTCGATCCGTCCTTGCTGAACTGCATTTCCAACAGCAGTCCGGGAACATCGGAATAGGCTCCGAAGAATTGCGTGGGACTCCTGAACGCAGTAGAGTAATAAACGACAGCTGTTCCTGAGTTCGTGGTCACCTTTCCTTTCCGACAATTGTAACCGGCTACTTTTTTTAGGCTTGCATTTTCGGCAGTAAACGATGAAGTTTCATGAAACGTTTTCATTCCTCGAACTGCAATCTTCTCTCCATTATGCGTCTTCAGCATGATAGACTCGCCCGTTTCATAATTGACAATGAGCGAATAGTCTTCAATGTTCGAAGAGTGCATGTTCATTCGAGCAAGACTTCCTTTCAATTTTATTTCGAAGTCCATTTGTGGAATTTCACTGCTGTCAGCCGAAACCACTTCAATAAACAAAGTGCCCTCAAAGGCTTGCTGCGCATGACTTTGCAACACGCTAAAAGCAAGAAGAAAGAGCACCAGTTTTTTCATTAGTAATTCAAAATGTCGGCAATTACTGCACTTACTTTTTCCGCATTTGGAAGCAATGCTGCTTCTAAATCACTGTTTAAAGGAATGGCAGGAG
>CALCNZ010000050.1 GCA_937897625.1 uncultured Flavobacteriales bacterium | reverse complement strand
GTCTCTTGGGGTTTCTTGGTCTCTTGTAGTTTCGCCATTTTATCTTCCCGACAACTTCATGCAGTACGTTGTAAGCGCATCAATTTCTTGAACGGTTAACATACTTTCAAAAGGAGGCATTCCTGCTTTTCCGTGTATAATCTGATTTTTTATTTCATCTGCGGAAAGCTGACTCACCGTAATGTTCTTGGCACCACTCATTTGAAGATTGCCTTCACTTCCATGGCAGGTTGCGCACCGCTTAATGAATACAGCTTGCGCATCAACTGGACCTGAAGTTTTGGGTTGCTCATTGCATGCACTGAAATTCCATGCACACAAAACGGCAAAGAATGCAATGATCGTGAATTGAAAAATCTTCTTTTTCATTCTCAGTGCATGAAAGCCATTTTCGTCCAGTAGCCCATGTAACTCATCGCAACTAGGCTAATAAACAAACCTATTCCGTAGAAAATCGCAATTTTCTTCGCGCGATCGCGGCCGTTTGTTGCACGCTTCGCTTTTGAATATCCGATAGTGATGAATACAACAGCTAGAATCATCATAGCAGGATGCTCAACTAACTTCTTACGCAACTCCGGTGTCTTCATAATGTTGCTATTGCTCATGATGTTCATGACCAACAAAACCAATCCTACTACCAACTGAATGTGAGAAAAAATTAATGTAAACAAAACCAATTTGCTTGGCTTACCTAAAACAGTTTCGTTCTTTTCTTTCACCAATGAAACCACAATGGCTAACAAAGGAAGAAGTAACAATAAATAAGGAAGTAAAATGTGTAAATGTTTGAAGCCGGTTTGCATAATTATTAATTTTCTTCAAATCTAATCTTCTTTTTGAAAAACACCACATCTTTGTTCCCAAGAAAAAGCTATGAACAAGATTGTATACAACGTTACGGTTAGCGTAGACCCTGGAATTCACGAAGAATGGATTACCTGGATGAAAGACATTCACATACCTGATGTCATGAGCACGGGTAAATTTCTTCAAAACCGAATTTTACGTGTTCATGGGGAAGAAGATAAAGGTGTCACTTACGCTGTTCAATATACGGCCGCGAATAGAAATGAGTTAGACGCTTATTTCGCGGAACACGCCCCTCGATTGCAAAAAGAACATGTAGACAAATACGGCAATAGTGCCGTGGCTTTTCGAACCATTCTTGAATTGCTACACGAATGTTGAGCATTGTTTTTCAAGAAGAAAAAAGACTATTTTAGCCCCACTAATTAACGAGAGACAATTTATTGAAATGAGTGCTACCCTTCAGCAAGAAAAGCTAATCTTGCGTGTATCGCAAATGGCCGAGAATCTTATAGGTTCAGAAATTATTAAACTAGGCGGAGAAATTCGTGACCGCATTCTTCAAGGAGAAAAAATATACAACTTCACCATCGGAGATTTCAATCCGCAGATTTTTCCAATTCCCGCTGAACTGAAACAGTTCATCATTGATTGTTACAACGAAGATTTAACGAACTATCCCGTTGCTAACGGTGTGGTTGAATTGCGCAATGCAGTTGTTCAGATTTTAAAAGAAAAGCAAGGCCTTGATTATTCTGCTGAAGAAATATTAATTGCCGGTGGTGCGCGTCCTGTTATTTACGCCATTTTCCAAGCCATTGTTGATCCTGGAGACAAGGTAGTTTTCCCAGTTCCTTCTTGGAACAACAATCACTATACGCACCTTTCTCACGCACATCAGGTGTTCGTTGAAACACTTCCAGAAGACAACTTCATGCCGAATGCAGAATTGTTGAAAGAACACATTGAAGGTGCTTCATTGCTTGCCTTGTGCTCTCCGTTGAACCCAACAGGAACAGTTTTTTCAAAAGAGCAATTGGAAAGTATTTGCGACATGGTGTTGGAAGAAAATGCGAAACGCGGAGCGAACGAAAAACCGTTGTATGTCATGTACGATCAAATTTATTCGTTGCTAACTTTCGGAGAAACACAACACTTCGATCCGGTTACCCTTCGACCTGAAATGAGAAAGTACACGGTGTTTGTAGACGGAATTTCAAAGTCACTTGCCGCTACGGGTGTTCGCGTTGGATGGGGATTCGGACCAGAATTCATTATTGATAAAATGAAGAGTATTCTTGGGCACGTGGGAGCTTGGGCGCCACGTCCAGAACAGATTGCAGCTGGAAGATATTTACAAAACATTTCATTGCTCGACAACTATTTGACTTGGATCAAAGAAGAGTTGCAAACCCGCTTAAACGGATTCTACGCTGGCTTTGAAAGCCTGCGTGAAAAAGGATTTGCGGTTCGTGCCATTCCTCCAGCAGCAGCTATTTACCTTACCGTTCAATTCAATTTAGTTGGAAAGAAAACGGCTGATGGAAATGTGCTTGCAAACACGGGAGACATTACTTCATACATTTTGAATGAAGCGAAAGTAGCGCTGGTTCCTTTCCGAGCATTTGGATCTTCAGACGATTCAACTTGGTACAGACTCAGTGTAGGAACAGCTTCACGTGAGGATGTTTCGCAAGCCATTGCTTCGCTGGACGCTGCGCTCTCTAAGCTGTCTTAATTAGATGTGATGATATCCTTCACCACGAATAATGGTGAAGGCTCTGTACAGTTGCTCTACTAAAACTATTCGAACTAAGTCATGTGGAAATGTCATGTCCGACAGGCGAATCTGTTCGTTTGCTCGTGCATACACTTCATCTGAAAATCCGTGCGCACCACCAATCACAAGTACCCAAGATTTAGTTCCTGCGAGTTGTTTTTTTTCGATGTGTTTTGAAAAATTCACAGAAGTAAAGGCCTTTCCCTTTTCATCCAACAAACACAATTGATCTTCCGACTTCAATTGTTTCAAGATTAATTCTCCTTCTTTACTTTTCTGAAGTTCAGGCGAAAGACCTTTTGCTGAAATGTCCTTCATTTCAACATATTCAAACGTGCAGTAATGCGGAAGCCTTTTGGTGTAGCGTGCAATTCCTTCCTTTACGTAAGGTTCATGCGTATGACCAATAACTAAGACTCTCACTCTCATTCGCGACGATCTTCTCTGTTCTCTTTTATGTCTTGCTTTTGCAAGGGATTCGCAGAAAAAGAACGATATTCTTTTCTCTTCAGAAAGATATCTGTTGCTGTAAAAATTGCAGCACGCAACGAAGACTCATCGGCTGTTCCTTTTCCAGCTAAATCATACGCCACCCCATGGTCTGGAGAAGTTCTTACAATTGGAAGACCTGCGGTGAAGTTCACGCCGCTATCAAATGCCAACGCTTTAAACGGCGCCAATCCTTGATCGTGGTACATAGCTAACACAGCATCGAACTGTTTGTAACCACCTGAACCAAAAAATCCATCGGCACCAAACGGTCCGTATACATGGAATCCTTTTTCAGTTTGTTCACGCACAACCGGAAGAATAATTTCTTTTTCTTCCGTTCCAATTAAGCCATTATCACCTGCATGCGGATTCAATCCGAGCACTGCAATTCGCGGAGTAGCTATTCCGAAATCGCGCTCAAGACTTTCGCGCATTAATACCAACTTCTCTACAATTTTTTCTTTCGTTATACTTGCGCTAACCTCTTTCAAAGGAACATGTCCGGTTACAATACCAATCTTTAAAGCAGGGCTAACCAAGAACATTAAAACCTTTTCAGTACCCGCCATTTTCGCTAAGTATTCTGTGTGTCCCGGAAACTTGAACTCGGCATTTTGAACATTGTCTTTGTTGAATGGCGCTGTAACCAAGACATCAATTTTGTTTGAAGCCAAATCACTTGCAGCCATCTCTAAACTTCTACGCGCCATTTCTCCGCCAAGTGCGGTGGGTTTTCCCCATTCAATATCGCCCTTGAATTCTTTCCAGCAATTCACTAAGTTCACTTTCTTCGCAACAGCTTCTGAGGCAGTTGAAGCATTCTGGTAGGTGAATTCTTCCATTCCACCCATGCGCTTCGTTTGCTTAATAATCTCGGCATGCGAATAAATAACTGGAATTATATGTTCAAGCATACGCGCATCACAGAATACTTTCAGGACCGTTTCCAGTCCTACACCATTCATATCGCCGCAACTGATTCCAACTTTAACTTTTTCCATTTCAAGTGGTTTTCAAACCGAATGAGCGTTCGGTTTAGTTAGCGTAATTCTTTTTAATGAAGTCGTATAACAAACGAACCCCTACGCCTACTCCGCCTTTCGTGCGGTACGCATCAACTTTATTTTGGTAGGCTGGACCAGCGATATCGATATGAATCCATGGGTAATCTGTGAAATGCTCTAAGAACTTGGCAGCTGAAATCTGTCCAGCAAAAGCTCCACCCAAGTTTTTCAAATCAGCCACATCACTCTTCATCTCTTCGCCGTATTCCTTCCACATTGGGAATTGAATAAGCCTTTCCCAAACTTCGAAACCGCTATCCATTAAATTGTTTACCACCTTTTGGTCTGCTGTAGCCATTACCGCGCTTGCGTATGTTCCTATTGAACGAACCGCAGCACCTGTAAGAGTTGCTAAGTCAATAACCAATTCAGGCTTGTATTTCTTCGCATAGACCAACGCATCTGCCAAGATTAATCTACCTTCTGCATCGGTGTTCAACACTTCAACGGTTGTTCCATCGCTGATTGTAATGACGTCTTGCGGACACAAAGCGTTTCCGCCAGGGCGGTTATCGGTTGCAGGAACCAACGCAATAACATGCACAGGAAGTTTGTTTGCAGCAATCGCATAAATGGCGCCCACAACTGCAGCACCACCAGCCATATCGCATTTCATTTCATCCATTGAGCCAGGTGTTGGCTTCAAGCTTAATCCTCCGGTATCGAACACCACACCTTTTCCAACCAAAACAATTGGTTTTTTGTTTTTGGCATTCTTCGGTTTGTATTCCATGATTGTGAAAGTTGGCGGATCAATACTGCCTTTGTTCACACCAAGAAGTCCACCCATTTTAAGCGCTTCAATTTGCTTTTTATTTAAAATTTGAGTTTTGAATCCGGCTACTTTTCCTGCCTTATTCATCTCCTCAGAAAATTGAGTTGCCGTTAAAAACGAAACAGGTTCGTTCACTAACGTGCGAGCCAACTCTGTTCCTTCAACTATACCGTGAAGCTCTGACCATTCTTCCTCAGAAATGGTAGCGTCGGTTACAAAGATTTTTGAAAGTGTATTTTTCTTGTTTTCCTTATCCTTGAAATATTTCAAGAATTGATAATTACTTAACGCAGCACCTTCAGCCAAATACCAAGCAGCTTTTTCCAAGGCACTTTGATTAACGATATGCAGCGATTCAAGATTGGTCTTGTTCACTGCGGCTTGAATTTCTACGCCCGTTTTACGCATACCCTCTTTCGCTTCTGCATTCCAGTTCCCTTCAATGGCAACGTAAAAATGCTTTTCTGTTAAAGAAGGCATGAGTACCGTGTTACGATTCACATTGAGTTCACTTTCTAAAAAAGTCAACTGCGCTTTTTCAAGCTTTAATTTTTTAACGTCTTTCTTATCGAAAAGAGTTACCACTACATCTGCATTTTTCGGTGCTTTGTTGCTAATTTTTGCCATTGTTTCGTTCTATTAATTCGGAATAAAAAAGAGAGCCTTTTCGGCTCTCTTCTAATTATAAAGTTTGTTTTACTTCAACTTCCTCGAAGGCTTCTACCAAGTCGCCTACTTTGATATCGTTGAATTTGTCTATGTTCAATCCGCATTCGTAACCTTTCACCACTTCCTTCACATCGTCTTTGAAACGCTTCAAAGATCCAAGGTGTCCGGTGTAGACCACAATACCGTCGCGAATAACGCGCACTCGACTGTTGCGACCAACCTTACCTTCTAACATGAAGCAACCGGCAATGGTTCCAACCTTCGTAATCTTGAAGACTTCACGAATTTCGGCTGTACCAGTAATCTGCTCTTCAATACGCGCAGACAACATACCCTCCATGGCCTCTTTAATTTCTTCGATGGCCTTGTAAATAATCGAGTAAAGCTTGATCTGAATTTCTTCGTTCTCTGCAATCTTACGCGCACTCTGACTTGGACGCACTTGGAAACCAACGATGATTGCATCGGAAGCCGATGCCAACAATACGTCTGACTCGGAGATTTGTCCAACGCCTTTGTGAATAATACTTACTTGTATCTTCTCTGTACTTAGTTTTTGCAAAGAGTCTACCAACGCCTCTACTGAACCGTCTACGTCTCCCTTTACAATCAAGTTCAATTCCTTGAAATCTCCAAGAGCAATACGACGACCAATTTCCTCGATGGTTAAGTGCTTCTTCGTACGAACACTTTGTTCGCGTTGAAGTTGTTGACGCTTGGTCGCAATTTCACGTGCCTCGCGTTCGTCTGCTAACACGTTGAAACGATCACCTGCATTTGGAGCACCTTCAAATCCTAAGATTGAAACTGGTGTTGCTGGTCCGGCTTCTTCCACCTTTCCACCGCGCTCATTGAACATGGCGCGAACTCTTCCGCTGAATTGACCTGCAAGAATTGGATCTCCGACACGAAGGGTTCCTGCTTCAACCAATAAGGTTGCAACGAAACCACGTCCTTTGTCTAATGATGATTCTATGATTGTACCTATCGCGCGTTTCTTTGGATTCGCTTTTAAATCAAGCATTTCAGCTTCAAGCAATACTTTTTCAAGAAGCTTG
>CALCNZ010000049.1 GCA_937897625.1 uncultured Flavobacteriales bacterium | reverse complement strand
TTGCCATCCGCAGCAGAAAGTTTCAGTTGGTTAGTATTACTAACCAACTGATTGTTTTCCTTCTTAAGCTTAGTCTTCAGATATTTCCAATAGTTTCGACTCTTCGAATAATCATTTTCATTGTTAATAGCTGCAACAACGTCCAAAACAGAAAACCACCACTTGGAATTTTCTTCATCCCAAACCGCACGAACTTCGCGGTCATTAAAGAATCGGATGGAAATTTTGCTCTTGCTCATACTCTAGGTAAAAATAACTCTTTCTATTCGACATCTCAAGTCTTCAGGTTAATTATAAAATAGGAATTACGAAGTAGGAACAACGAAGTTCCAACAACGAAGTTCCAAGTTATTCACATACTATCAAAAGCTCAAGTTGTAAAACTTTTGCCCCAACAATCAATCACTCTGAACTAATTTTGAGGTCCTTCTTGAACCGAAAACCTATGGCAAACGACAATAACTACAAACCGAAAAATCCACGTAAAGACAGAGCTTCCGCCATTCGCGACTTCATGCCAGCGAATGAAATGGGGAAACTTCCGCCACAAGCCGTTGATTTGGAAGAGGCCGTTATTGGAGCCATGCTGCTCGAAGGAAAATCGCTGAACGCGGTTATCGATATCCTGAAGCCCGAGTCTTTCTACAAAGAACAAAACGGAGATATCTTCGAGGCCATTCGCGATTTATTCGGTGCGGGACAAGCTGTGGATATTCTTACCGTGACTCAAGCATTACGCAAGTCAGGTAAACTCGACTTCGTAGGGGGTCCGCTGTACATTTCACAACTGACCAACCGCGTGGCGTCAACAGCTAACATTGAAACACACGCGCGTATTGTTTCGCAGAAATTCATTCAACGTGAATTGATCCGTGTGTCGAACGATATCATTAAAGCAGCGTACGACGAAACTACCGATACCTTCGACTTATTAGACAAAGCTGAAAGCAACATCTTCGAAGTTGCAGAAGGAAACATTCGCAAGTCTTCCGACAAGATGAGCACACTCGTGAAATCCGCCATGGACGCCATTGAGGCCGCTCGCAAAAATGAAGACGGTGTAAGTGGAACACCTACTGGGTTCAACGCTGTAGATAAACTTACCGGCGGATGGCAGAAGTCGGATATGATTGTTATCGCAGCCCGTCCGGGTATGGGTAAAACAGCGTTCGTTCTATCTATGGCTCGAAACGTAGCGGTCGACTTCAAACGTCCTGTAGCTGTATTCTCACTGGAAATGTCGGGCGTTCAATTGGTGCAGCGTCTAATTGCTAGCGAAACCGAAATCAATTCAGAGAAACTTCGAAAAGGACAGCTTAAAGATTACGAATTGACGCAGCTTCACAAGCGCGTGACTAACTTGTCTGAAGCACCTATATTCATTGACGATACTCCTGCACTTTCAGTTTTCGAATTACGTGCGAAATGTCGACGATTAAAATCGAACCACGGAATCGAGCTCATCATCATCGACTACTTGCAGCTGATGACCGCTGGAGACAGCAAGGGTGGTAACCGCGAACAAGAGATCTCAACCATCTCTCGCTCAATCAAACAAATTGCGAAAGAACTCGATGTCCCTGTTATTGCCCTTTCGCAATTGTCACGTTCCGTAGAGACGCGCGGCGGAGACAAGCGCCCTATGCTTTCCGATCTTCGTGAATCCGGCGCGATTGAGCAAGATGCCGATATCGTTGGTTTCATCTATCGTCCAGAATACTACGGACTCACCGAATTCAACGACAACGAGCGAACGCCTTCGCAAGGTCTTGCAGAATTAATAATCGCGAAACACCGGAACGGTGGACTCGATAACATTCGTCTGCGTTTCATCGCGAACCTCGCAAAATTCGCCGATGTCGACGGTTACAACTTCAACAACGATTTCAACGGTGGTGCCACTGAAGCACGTGCTATTCCAGCAAACAATTCGTTCCTCGATAGCGGAGCAACCACCATCACCGTGGCTTCGAAGATGAACGATGACTTCGGCGATGACGAAGACTTTACGTTTACGGGCGGGGAAGAGTCTCCTTTCTAAAGAAAAGAATGCCGTTGGCGAATGTTCTTCGAACGACAGTCTTCGACGATGCTTTGCAAGATTAATTAAAGTCCTTCGGACATTCGTCGCAGACATTCGCCAGAGGCATTCTTTGGCAAAGCCAACATTAGTCCTTCGGACATTCTACCGAATGGTAAATGTTCTTTGAATAGAAATGTCCCTGTAGACAGCCTCTAGCAAAAGCATTCGCTCATACTTTCCTTTTAAATCACGAAGTGAAATGCCTTCACTTACAGAAATTTTTCCATGTACATCAATGGTAATTCCGCTGAACCCAATGCCGCGTGCATGCTTTTTTTGAAGTTGTTTAATCTCTCCGGAAATGTTGACGTAGTAAGAAGTGGAATACTGATCGTCTACCCAAATAACATAAAGCGAATCGTTTTCAATTTTGTACGTCAACAACTGCGGCGCGTAACTCTCTTTTAGTTTTTTGTGAAAAGCTTTTTCATTTCCCAAAACATCTATACTGCTCCATGAAAAAGATGGCCACACATCGTTCAACTGCCAATACAACGTGCCGCCGCAACGCGGATTGCTGCGTTGCACTTCAATGGCGCGACACATGCCTTCCGCTTGCATTTCTTGCGTAAGCTTCGCGTATTCCTGTGTTGGAAGTTTGCTCGCTTCCGGATACCATT
>CALCNZ010000048.1 GCA_937897625.1 uncultured Flavobacteriales bacterium | reverse complement strand
AGATAAACATCGGTGACTGGAGTTCAGACGTGTGCTCTTCCGATCTGGACCGACGTTGCGAGAGATCGCATCGTGGAAATAGCTTTTGTAAAAGTTATGCCAGATGGAGCAACTGAAACGCTACCGGAATTCAAAGACACCAAGTTCTTAATTAACCCCGGTATGCCCATTCCCATTGAATCTTCAATGGTTCATGGAATTTACGATGCCGATGTGAAGAATGCGCCATTGTTCGCAGATTGCGCCCCCATGTTGAACGACTTCATAGAAGGCTGTGACTTGGCGGGTTTCAATAGCAATAAATTCGACATTCCCTTGCTTGCTGAAGAGTTCTTGCGCGTGGGTATTCCATTCACGTTGGAAGGAAGAAATACCGTAGATGTGCAGGTTCTTTTCCATAAACTTGAACCAAGAAATTTGTCGGCGGCATACAAGTACTATACCGGTGGAACACTGGAGAATGCGCATGCAGCCTTAATAGATACCCAAGCGACGTATGACGTTTTTAAAGGTATGTATGAAAAATACAAAGACGAAGAACGCGCCCTTCCAACGAACATTGAAGAAATTGAAGCCATGAGTAGCTACGGAAAAAGAGCGGACCTAATTGGCAATCTTCAGTACAACGAAGAAGGAGAGATGGTATTCGGATTTGGAAAACACAAGGGAGTGAAGGTTGCCGATGTTCTGACGCGCGAGCCGGGTTATTTCGGTTGGATGATGAATGCCGATTTTCCTTTGTACACGAAGGAAGTCCTTCGGAAGTTTCGAAACAACATGATGGCATAAAGCTATGCGAGTTGCAGTCCTCGTCTCGAATGATCTAACATACGATCAGCGAGTAAGCAAGATTTGCGATTCCCTTCAACATGAAAATTGGGAAATACGTCTAATAGGCCTCCTAAAATCGGGAAGCACACCGCTTCAGCGCAACTATTCAACACTACGATTGAATGTCTTTTTTAGCAAAGGACCGTTGTTTTATTTTATGCTGAACGTGCGCATGTTTTTCTACTTACTTTTTCATAAGACTGAAGTCATTTGGGCGAATGACTTGGATGTCTTGTGGCCGGCGGTTTTCATGAAAAGACTAAGAGGAACGAAAGTCATTTACGATTCGCATGAATACTTTACAGAGGCCGAAGGCTTAACCGGAAGAGAGCGAATTAAGGCCATCTGGACGCGCATTGAAGAGCGTTGCGTTCCGCATGTAGATTTGTTTCTTACGGTGAATGAAAGCATCGCAGCCATTTATCGAAAGAAATACAATCGCGAAGTGTTGGTGCAACGCAACATGCCCGTTTTGGTGGAAGATGAAGGCGAGCGAGAAGGATTGTTTGAAGAGAAGACTGTTGTGCTTCAAGGTGCCTACATAGATCCCGACAGAGGCGGAATGGAGTTGGTTGAAGCGTTTCAATATTTGGAAGGAATTCAATTGCTGATTGTTGGCGCTGGAAGAGATTTAGAAAATATTAAAAGACGAATTGTTGAATTGCATTTGGAAGAAAAGGTGCAAGTTCTTCCACGTATGTCTTATCTCGAATTGAAGAAGTTAACGCAACGCGCTCACCTGGGTGTTTCGTTAGATAAGCCGTTGCACATGAACTACACGCTATCACTTCCAAATAAATTGTTCGATTACATTCATGCCGGAGTACCAGTGCTTGTAAGTAATTTGGTTGAACCCGCGCACATTGTGAACGAATACCAAGTAGGTGAAGTCGTTGAAGAAGTAACTCCGACAGCT
>CALCNZ010000047.1 GCA_937897625.1 uncultured Flavobacteriales bacterium | reverse complement strand
ATCAGTCAGTTCCCAAATCGTTGGAACTTGATGAAATCGAAATTCCAGATGGACATTACACCTCACTTGAATTCAGTTTGGGTGTCGACTCGCTTCACAACCATTCGGGAGATCAGGCTGGAGATTTAGATCCGATGTACGGTATGATTTGGACTTGGAATACGGGATATATTTTCTTCAAACATGAAGGATATTTCACATCGAGTGCATCAGGCACTCAGCAACCGTTGGTGTATCACTACGGCACAGACAGGGCATTAGCTCCTGTTTCCTTGCCCATAGATTTACATGTGGAAGGAAATAAGTCTGTCATTCAACTTCAATTCGATTTGAACAAATTATACAGCAGTCCAAACACGGTTGCCTTCACGGGAAACAATAACCACCAAAGCATTTCAACTCAAGATATCCCATGGATTAATACGCTTCGCGCGAATTTCCCCAATGCATTTTCTGCTTCTGCCTTTATTTTTGAAGAATGAAAAAATTAGTTGTTGCTTGCGTTTTTCTCTTTCCGCTTCTCTTTGTTGCCTGCAACAAAGGCGAAGAAGAAAACCCTGCTGCAACGCCCTATACGCTTGTTATTCCTGAAGGATTGCCTCCCATGAACATTCCTTCCAATAACCCATTAACGGTTGAAGGGGTAGCGCTTGGAAAACGTTTGTTCTACGATCCCATTTTATCTGGAAACAACACGCAGAGCTGCGCGAATTGTCATATTCAAGCGAACGGATTTTCTGAAACCACTCCATTCAGCACAGGAATAGACGGAACACATGGAAACAGAAATGCCATGCCTTTGATTAACCTCGGCTGGCAAACGAAATTCTTTTGGGATGGCGGAGCGAACGGATTGGAGAGTCAAGTTATGGGTCCTATTACGAACCCCATTGAAATGCACGAAACCCTCGCGAACGCAGTTTCCGAGTTGAAGGCACATGCTGAATATCCCGATTTATTTAAAGCAGCCTTTGGAAGCGCCGAAGTGACGTCTCAGAACATCATGCGCGCCATTGCTCAATTCGAGCGAACTCTTATTTCAGGTAATTCGAAATACGACAAATACATGCGCGGAGAAGTGTTGTTCACCTCGCAAGAGTTGAATGGAAAAGCCATTTTCGAAGACATGGACAAAGGTGATTGTGTGCATTGTCATTCGATGGGTTCTACCTTCAGCGATTTCGAATTCAGAAATACAGGACTCGATAGTATTTCGGTTGATGAAGGACGTTACCGCATTACGTTGAATCAAGGCGATTACGGAAAATTCAAAACACCTTCACTTCGTAATGTTGAACTCACTGCACCTTATATGCATGATGGAAGATTTCAAACGTTGTTGGAATGTGTTCAGCATTACAACACTGGATTCCACTACAGCGCTAACCTCGATCCCAACTTATATTTCGCGGTAAAAGGAAGAATGACTCAACAAGAAATGGAAGACGTTGTTGCGTTTTTGAAAACGCTAACGGATACAGAATTCGTGAATAATCCGGCGTTTCATTAAAGTTTTTCCAATCGCTTAATCACCTTTCCTACATTCGTTTCAACTTGAATAAGGTAAACGCCATTTGCAAGTTTACTGCAATCGAAATCGAGTTGGGTTGAAGTCTTCACCACTGGCACGGCTTGCACCCTTCCTGCTAAATCGGTCACCGTAATTTTTTTGAAGTCAACTTGCTTATTGAATGAAAGTGTGCTTCGATTCGAAGTTGGATTCGGAAAGAATTTTATATCGTTCAAATCAACTTCATCAACAGCATTCACTGTACATAAGTTAACATTGTCGATGTAAATATTATTCCCAAAATGACCTCTGTTTTGAAAGGCAATGAGCACCTCGGCATCTAACCAAACGGAACTTTGAATGTCAACTTCTTCAGAGCGCCATTGGTCCAACGTAGGAACAAAATAATTTGTATTGGTTGGTGCTGTAGCCAGCGTTTGTCCGCCCTTCACAAACAATTCACTCCAAGTGGCTCCGCAATCTGTGCTCAATAAGACAGCCAATGTATCGCTATACTGACCACCATACTCCGCATATGACACATCGAAATCCAACACCCAAGTACCTCCGCCGTTCGAAAAAGTGATTTGTTTTTCTAAAATTAATTCGTCTCTATTTCCTGCTACATCTACCCAATAATTTGGAAACGTTAATGAATAATTTCCCTGGCCAAACCCGCTGCAAGAATCACTTATTGCAAAAACATCCCCTCCACCAGAGCTGTGACCGAACGTCCATTCGGTAGGCATAATTCCGTCTTCAAAATTCTTATATACACAATCCATACTTGGTACCGTTGAATGCACATACGCTTGCTTCGTTTTCGAACCTGTATTGCCGTTATCTGTAACTTCCAAAGTCACGTCGAAAACCCCGGCTGCATCGTACACAACAGTTGGATATTTTTCTATACTTGTTGAAGGGGTTGCTCCTGGGAAGCTCCAGAGATAGGTCGCATTCGTTGAAGCCACGCTGTGATCTACGAAGTGAATGGTTTCGCCCGGACAAACAAAGGTTCCGCGTTCACCGGCGAAATCTACCAACAAGGAAGACGCCTCAAAAAGGGGAGCTTCAAATACACCTAAATTCCATGTCGCTAAACGCAATTTGTTGTCTCTGTAGAAGGGCACAATTCGAATGGGCTCAGTGCCTGCAGGAAGTCCGCTGCTGTATTCCATCCACTCAGTCATGCTCGCGTTTCTATACAACACTCTTCCGTGAAGAAGGGCAACGTAAACACCGGCATTGGTGCCTAATTGTGAGCACATGGACCAAATTTTATCGGCACCAATAGCAGAGCCAGACCAGTTCTGATAATTCGCTCCCCCATCGTTGGTGTAATACACCTTCTGTGAATTGTTAGCGTTGGTGTATCCCAACCAAAACTCTTGAGGTGAATTTCCAAGCGTGAAAACCATGTTGTTT
>CALCNZ010000046.1 GCA_937897625.1 uncultured Flavobacteriales bacterium | reverse complement strand
TGTGCATAGACCCCATGATGAAGCGATTTTTAATTTCATTCTTTCCGATGGAAAGCGGACGAAGTGCGGCGGTAATCATAGCCACTAAAGTAAATGAATTTTTTGCTTTACATTTGAAAGTGTATTTAGCACACGAAGTATCATGAGTAAAAAGAATGGTGAATCAACACCGAAGAATACCTTAGGAATGGATGTTTCCGTAGACTGTGTTGTTTTCGGATTTGACAACGACACGCTGAAAGTGTTGTTAATTGAGCAAAAGCAACCCGACACCATTCACCTTAAAACTCAAAAAGCGGTTCCTGGAGATTTGGTTTTAGATAACGAAAGCCTTGACGAAGCCGCAAAACGCATCTTGCAAGAATTGACTTCGTTGAAAGGAATTTACTTGAAGCAGTTCCATGCCTTTGGAGATCCCAATCGTGTTCGCGGATTGAAAGATCAGCAATGGCTTCGCACGTTTCGTGTGAATCCGGAAAGACGCGTATTAACCATCGGATATTATTCGTTGGTGAAGTTGTCTGAATTCAAACCGAAAGCCGCTTCATTCGCGGGACACACCTACTGGGTAGACGTTTACAACATTCCATCTTTGGCCTTCGACCACAACGAGATTGTGCACAAAGCATTGCTCATGCTTCGGCATGAACTCATGGCCGACCACATTGGCTTCGAATTACTTCCTGAAAAATTCACGTTGTCGCAGTTGCAGAAATTGTATGAAATTATTCTCGACAAGAAATTAGACAAGCGCAACTTCAGAAAGAATATCCTTCGCACCGAAACGGTAACAGCCTTGGAAGAAAAGCAACAAGGCGTGTTGCACAAACCTGCACAATTATTCACTAAGAAATGAGAGGCGCACTTCTAGCATTTGTCTTCGCATTTTTCCTTTCCAACATACAAGCTCAACAGCCCGAATATGGCACGGCCTTTCTTCAAGACGAGGTGGCGAGTATTTCAATTACAATAGATCCCGATTCGTTGCTAGCCATGTACAACAACTTGGGAAATTCGCATGAATTTCCTGGTGCAATTGTCTATACTTTTTCTACTGGATTTTCTGCCTACTCTGGCGTGGGCATTCGCTTTCGCGGTAACACTTCTCTGAATGCACAGAAGAAATCGTTCAAAATTAATATTGACAAATATGTCGATCAAAACTTTTACGGACTTTCAGAATTGAATTTGATTGGGAATCAGAACGACCCCTCTATTCTTCGCGCAAAATTGTGTTGGGATTTTTTCCGTGAAGCGGGATTGCCTGCCTGTCGCACATCACATGTTCGGGTGTATGTGAACGGAACATATATGGGCGTGTATTTGAATGTTGAACAAATTGATAATCGTTTTGCAGATGTTCGCTTCGACGATGGAACGGGTAATTTATGGAAGTGTCTATGGGGTTCAGACCTTATGTACCAAGGCACAAGTCCAATTTTGTACACCGACGATAATTACGATTTGGTTGAAAATGAATTTCAAAACAATTATTCTGAATTGGCTCATTTCATTGATGTTTTGAATAACACGCCACTCTCGCTGCTTCCCTGCGAATTGGAAAAAGTCTTCAACGTTCACGACTATTTAAAAATAATGGCGGCCGATATTTTATTGGGAAATTGGGACAACTACATCTTCAATCAGAATAATTTCTACCTCTATCACAACGAGAAGACCCGAAAGCTCGAATACATTCCGTATGACTTAGACAACACCTTGGGAATCGATTGGGTGGGTGTCGATTGGGGTCAGAGAAATTTGTACACCTGGACCACTTCTTCCAACCGTCCGCTTTTCTCAAGACTCTTGCAAATTCCTGCGTATCGCAATGAATTCAGCAATAACGTGAACGATCTTATTGGCACGCAATTCAACGCAGCGGCCTTTCAGACGAAGGCAACGCAAATTCAAAACATCATCTATACAGCAGCTGCTGAAGACCCGCTTCGTCCGTTGGATTTTGGATTTACGATTGAAGATTTCACGAACAGTATTTCCAGCGCCTGGGGCGGACAAGTGCAATACGGAATTGTTCCGTACGTGGAAACACGCGCCACACAAGCGCTTCAGCAACTTGAACCGTTGCAACCTTTCAAGCGTATTTTTAATTTGGTTCCGAAATTTCGAAACGACAGCCTCTTCGTAACCTTTCAAAGCAATCTAAATACCAATCAGCTTGCAATAGTTTGGGAAGAAATCGGAACTTCCTTGTGGCACATGGAAATGCCTGTGAGCAAGGGATACTATGGCGTAACAGATCAGCTCTATTCCTTCGCAGGAATTCTTCCAACAGACAGCATAAACATTTTAGTCGGCGTATTGCCCATTGAGTGGCTCAACGACATTGAAGCGCACACTTGCAATTTCGTTTATCTCTATGGACAAGAGTCTTCAACAGCGTTGGTTATTAATGAAGTGGCGCCGTTGGGTACTGACAATTGCGTAGACTTTTTCGGTGCCAATGAAGATTGGATTGAATTGTTCAATCCTGGACCTTCTGCCGTGTATCTTGGAAACAAATTCATTTCCGACGACGCGAGCGATTGGAATAAGTGGCCTTTGCCGAATGTGACGTTAGATGCGGGAGAATTTCAGTTGTTGTATGCCGATAAAGATCCAGAGCAAGGACAGAATCATGTCGACTTCAAATTGAACGACACATTGGAAACCGTTTATGTATCGGAAGTACAGAACAATGCGCGTGTGCTTATTGATTCAATTACCTATTCCAACATTCCAATCAATCATTCATATGGAAGAGCAACAGATGCTAATCCGAATTGGATCGACTGGACCGTTTCCACTCCGAACGCAAGCAACCTTCCGGTGAGTGTGAATGAACTTCCTTCTGGAATTTCAATTTATCCGAATCCGGTTGTGGAATCGCTTCACTGCACCGAAAAAATTTCAGGAAGAATTCTTTCCATGCAAGGAGAAGTGGTTCAGGTTTTCTTCAACACACAAGAAATTCCTTGTCAGTCTTTGGCTGCGGGCATTTACACTTTGCAGACTGACAAAAGTCTTTTTCGATTTATTAAATCGAAATAAGGTTATCTAAACTTGCCTTTGTAACTTGCAGGCATGTATTACAGCGATTATTTAAAATTGGGCGATGTTTTGAACGCTCAAGAACTTGAGAGCGACAAACAAGGTCAGCACGCTCACGACGAAATGTTATTCATTGTCATTCACCAATCGTATGAATTGTGGTTCAAGCAGATTTTGTTTGAAATGAAATCGGTTTACGACATTCTTGCGAAAGAGAACATTAACGACAACAGTCCAGAGCTGCAAATTGCTGTAAACCGCATGCACCGTGTTACTGAGATTCTTCGAATCTTGGTTGACAAGATCAATATTTTGGAAACCATGTCGGCGCAAGACTTTTTAGACTTCCGCGACATGCTTCGTCCGGCTAGTGGATTTCAGAGCATGCAATTCAAAGTATTGGAAACATTGTTGGGATTGAAAGTGGAAGAGCGTCATGGACAAGAATATTTCACCAGTCAATTACGCAGTGAAGACGCGAAGCACATCTATGCATTGGCGAAAGAAACAACGCTATTGGAATTGGTGAACAATTGGTTGGAGCGCATGCCATTTTTTGAAGAGAAATATTGGGGAAGTGAAGATTTTTGCACACAATACAGAAACGCCTATTCCTCTTCATTGAGTGAAATGGAAATGCAAAACTTGAAGGCGTTCGATGAATTATTTATTTCGAACGAACCCGTTGAAAACAGAAAATTAAGTGCGAAAGCTAGAAGAGCTGGGCTCTTCATTATGTTGTATCGCGATTATCCGATTCTTCAGAATCCGTATAGAATTATCAACTCATTGTTAGACATTGACGAGTTGTTAGCGACTTGGAGATGGAGACACATGAACATGGTTCACCGCATGATTGGCGGAAGAGCGGGTACGGGAGGAAGCACTGGAAAAGGATATTTGCGTGAAGCGGCAATGAAGCATTACGTGTTTCAAGAGTTCGCAGAGCTCACCTCTTTCTTGGTTGAACGAAGAAAATTCCCAGCGATAAGTCCAGAACTTTCCAAGAAACTCGGTTTCGAGAATGGATAGTTACGTTCGTGATTTACTCTCGGACATTGTTCGTTCCATTGATGAAATTCATGAGTTCTCAAATGGTTTAACCGTTGAAGATTTCAAATTGTACTTATCGAATAAAATGATGCGTCGCGCCATAGAGCGCGACCTCATTATTATTGGCGAAGCCATGCACGACATCGTGAAAGTCGATCACACCCGTGTTATGCGCATCAAAAATTCACGTCGCGTCATAGAACTCCGCAACGATGTCGTTCATTCCTACGACGACCTCGCCAACGAAAAAATCTGGCAATTCATTTGGACCGAGCTTCCTTACCTGCGGAAAGAAGTTTCGCATATTTTGGATTTGTATTACTGAAAGTAATTACGAATGTTTTCAACGAATGCCGTTGGCGAATGCTTCGCGAATGTCTTCGACGATTCAAACAACGAAGTTCTAACAACTAAGTTCAAGCAACGCAGTTCCAACAACGCAGTTCCAACAACGAAGTTCCTACTTCTTAAGTAGATAAAGCATCGTCCACTCATCGCGAACACGCGTCTCTTTCCACTCGAATGCAGAAAATGCTTCAAGTAATGCAGGAACATCGTTTTCGTAGAATCCGCTTAAAAGCAATGGAGCGCCTGATTGGGTGCTGTTCTCGTAGTGTTTCGCTTGAGCCAAAAGAATGTTGCGATTGATGTTCGCAATGAAGATGTCTGCGGTTTTTCCTTCCAACAAATCTTCCACACCTAGGAGTGCTTCGATCTTCGAACAGTTGTTACGCTCTAAATTTTCAATGGCGTTTTCATACGCCCATTCATCAATGTCAATGGCCCAGACTTTCTTCGCGCCGAGTTTCTCTGCTGCAATGGCAAGAACGGCTGTGCCGCTTCCCATGTCAATGACTTCCTTGTCTTTGAAGTCGAGCTCAAACATCTTTTGCAAGACCAAATAAGTGGTGGCATGATGACCCGTTCCGAAACTCATCTTCGGTTCAATGATTAAATCAAGAACACCTGCTTTCGCTTCGTGAAAGGGCGCTCTAACACGACAAAGATTGTCGACATCAATCGGATCGAATTGCGATTCCCACTCGGCGTTCCAGTTGATGTCTTCCATTTCCTTTTTTGAAAAGTGAATGGTCACATCTTCAATGGTTAATTCCAACAATGCGTTTTGCAATTCTTCATTGTCGAGATGCGAAGGAACATACGCCTCTACCCCTTCTTCTGTTTCTTGAAAACTGTCGAATGCCAATTCGCTTAATGAGGCAATAACTAAATCGTTTCCCGGGATAATCGGAGAAACTTGAAACGTGTATACCGTGTATTGCATTAGGCGTTGTAGATAAATTCGAAATCGGCCGCCTTCAATGAAGCGCCTCCAATTAGTCCGCCGTCAACATCTTCGCAAGCCAAAAGCGCTTGTGCATTTGCGGCGTTCATGCTTCCTCCGTATAAAATCTGAATGCTGTTTGATACTTCTCCGAACATGGTGTTCAAGAACGATCGAATGTGTGCGTGCATCTCTTGCGCTTGTTCGTTGCTTGCTGTAACGCCTGTGCCTATTGCCCAAACGGGTTCATAAGCAATGACTATATTTTTCATTTGTGTTGAAGAGAGATGTCCGATAACTTCTTCAATTTGTTTGGTCACAGTTGCGAAATGCAACTCGTTGTTGCGTTCTTCAAGCGTTTCTCCAATGCAATAAATCGCAGTTAGATTATTGGCCAACAACTGATCTACTTTTCGCTTCAACAATTCTGACGTTTCGTTGTGGTATTGTCTGCGCTCGCTGTGTCCAACCAAACTTCCTTTCACACCTAGTGAAGCCAACATAGTCGCAGAAATTTCCCCCGTGTATGCTCCTTTCTCATGTGCGCTGCAATCTTGCGCGAACACCGAAAGGTTCGGATGTGTTGGACACAGTCCAGCTATATAACAAGCTGGCACACACACGGCCATTGATTTGTTGTTGGAAGGAAATTCGTTCACCGCTTGGAACAAAGCTTTCGCCTCTTCCCAATTCGTATTCATTTTCCAGTTTCCTGCGATGAGTTTTGAGCGCATGTTCTAAAGTTTTGGCAAAGGTAATGAAGTCCGAAGGACGAATGTTGCAGAGCAACGAAAGTAACGGAGTTACGAATGTGCAAAGCACGATAGCCTTCGGCGAATGTCTACAACGTACAACGGAAAATAAATTCTTAATTCAAATTACTGTCCAACAAGTTCTGTTTTGCTTTCGTCCAGTTTTTGTTTTATATAAGCTTTCAACTCCTCGAAATTCATATTCTGCGTATCACAACTAATATTGTCTCTAATATCTCGCATTATTTTTACCGCGTCGAATTCTTTATTTTGATTATTCTTTTCCATAATTTATCAAGTCTTTTGGGCTTCTAATTTCTATCATTGAATATCCAAGCTTTAAGTTCACAGAATTATAGCCTTTGATCCTATCCAAGTTTACAATATGTTTAAAGTTCCAACTGGCCAAAACATCCACTTTGTTTATCGTTGCCAAAGCTATATGTCGACAATCTTCCAAACTTGTTTTGCCAACAACTTTTTCTTCTATGTATTTATCCGCTAGCTTGATTGCTTCTTCCGTTAGCTCTATTCTCTGAAATTTATCTGCCGAATATTTTAATAGATGTTCTCTTACGTTTTGAGGTGCGTTTATCAACTCTAGATCCAATAAGTTGGAAACCACAAAAATAATTTCGTTATTGTCAAGCCTTTCAAATAACTTCATTGTTGCTTCTCTGAATTCCAGGTCAAAGTAACCCCCAACAATAGATGTATCAATATATCTTCTGTTTCACTTGATTTTTTTCACCAAGTCTAAATATAGACAAAAAATGACAGGCATAGCTGTCTTTGCCTTCGCCACTTAATTT
>CALCNZ010000045.1 GCA_937897625.1 uncultured Flavobacteriales bacterium | reverse complement strand
CTTGAATCTCTTGAAGGCATTGAATTGCCGGGGGTTGCTGCGATTACGAAGTAATCTACACATTTTATGTGATGACATCGCGAAGCGATGATGACACCGAAGGTGATGACAAACTTCGTTTGATGACGATTTTCAATCGATGACGAACAAGTTCGATGACCGCTTCGCGGAGCGTCATCACGTAGTGTCATCCGGAACGGTCATCACGCAGTGTCATCCGCTTCGCGGTTAAATACCCTATTTAAGGTATAGCCCTTCCTAACCTATAAAGTAAATTTGTTGAGTGAAGAAATCGCTTGCCAATTACCGTCCAGGAGAATGCGCCCAAATAGTGGGTGTGGCTGAACATGCCATGGGAGCGAAACTCATTGAAATGGGATTCTACCCCGGTAAGCACGTGAAAGTACTGTTCAGAGCGCCTTTCAACGGTCCATTTGCAATTGATGCCGGTGGTGCCGTACTTTCGCTGCGCGAAGACGAGGCGTCTTTGATAGAGACCATTGATTGCTAACCCATGTGTACCAAAATTGCCCTAGTTGGCAGCCCCAATACAGCGAAAACTTCCCTGTTCAACCTGCTTACAGGTCTGAACCAACAAGTAGGGAACTTCCCCGGAGTAACCGTGGAAAAACATTGGGGGAAATTCAATCTGCCCGACGGTAGAGTGGCAGAGCTGCTCGATCTTCCCGGTGCATACAGCCTGAACGCTTACTCCGAAGAGGAAAAGATTGTTTCCGATATTCTTCACGATAGAAATCACGAAGACTTCCCCGAACTGGTAGTCGTTACCGTAGATGTCACCAACATCGAACGCAACCTGGTTATCCTTACTCAAATCAGCGATCTGAATATCCCCGTCATTGGTGTCCTCACCATGAACGATATGCTTGCAGGAAAACCCATTCAGACCGAAGAACTTTCAAAGGCGTTCAACGGGATTCCGTTTTTGAAAATTAACGGTCGAACAGGCGAGGGGAAGAAAGCACTTATCGATTTCATTTCAGCTTGCCAGATTCAACCGGTGGAAGCATTCATTTCCTTCCCACTGAAAAAAAATCTGAACATCGCGGAAGCACGAAGAGATGCAGAAGCGCGCAAGAGCGATATCGTTCGACGATTAACCCAAGTGCCGTCTTTCGTGCGCGAGTCGCGAGACACCTTCACCACGAAAGTCGATAAGATTTTGGTGCATCCGATTTTCGGTTACGGAATCTTCGCGTTAGTGCTCTTCCTCATTTTTCAATTCATGTTTGTCATCTCGGCCATTCCGATGGACTGGATCGACAGCATCTTTTTAAATTTCAGTCAGTACTTACAAGGCAAACTTCCGGAAGGAATTTTCACCGACCTGTTGACGCAAGGCATTGTGCCGGGCGTTGGAGGCGTATTGGTCTTCGTTCCACAAATTGCCATTCTCTTTTTCTTCATTGGTGTGCTCGAAGAAACAGGCTACATGACACGCGTGGTATTCATTATGGATCGATTGGTTCGTCCATTCGGACTAAACGGACGAAGCGTGGTGCCTTTGGTATCGAGCGCCGCATGCGCCATTCCGGCTATTCTTTCAACGCGTGTCATTGGTAATCCGAAAGAACGACTCATTACCATTTTGGTTTCTCCGCTCATCAGCTGCTCGGCGCGCATTCCCGTTTTCGTGTTGCTGATTTATTTGGTTATTCCGAATACGTATGTATACGGATTCATTGGCGTTCAAGGCATGGTCTTGTTCGCGTTGTATGCGCTGGGTGTCATTGGCGCGTTGCTGGTGGCCATGGTCATGAACAAGTTCATTCGTTCCACCGAAAAGAGTTTCTTGTTGTTGGAAATGCCCGAATACCGATGGCCTCGGTGGAAGAACATTCTTCTTCACCTGAAGGAAAAAGTTCAAGCGTTTGTCTTCGATGCCGGAAAAATAATCTTGGCCATTAGCATTGTCCTTTGGGCATTGGCTGCCTTCCCGAAGATAAACGACTCGGCCGTTGAACAAGGCAAAACACAAATTGAAGAATCGTATTTGGGTCAAGCCGGGAAATCCATTTCTCCCGTCTTCGCACCGTTGGGTTACGACTGGAAGATGACCGTTTCGTTGCTCACCTCTTTCGCAGCACGCGAAGTCTTCGTAGGCACCATGGCAACCTTATACAGCGCTGGAGAAAATTTCGAAGAAGACGAATCGTTGCTCACTCGCATGCGCGAAGACATTAACCTTCAAACCGGCAAACCCGCATACTCGCTCGCATCCGGACTGTC
>CALCNZ010000044.1 GCA_937897625.1 uncultured Flavobacteriales bacterium | reverse complement strand
TCCTATTCAAATAGGATTCGGAAAAAGTTTTTTGAAGTACAATGATGCAGAGGGTAATCGAGTGAAATTGAATGAAGGGCATGTGGTTCTTTATGAGCCCGCCATGAGTTTTAGTTATGACATTGCGAATTTGTTTGAAGTGGGCGCGGGCTTCGGATATAGAATTATGTTGAAGAACAATAATTCCATTGATCAGCGCTTAACTTCACCCAACTTTGTGGTGCGATTAAGTTTTAATCCTTACGGTTGGGCTGAATTGTTTCACTTGGATGAACTAGGTAAAAGAATTATGGAATCTAATTAGAATTTATGAGTGAAGATTTCGATATAAGAGACGAAGCGGAAGGTACAACGGACAAGGATTTAGAGCGTGTGCTCAGACCCAAATCGTTCGAAGATTTTACGGGTCAGAGACAGGTTTTAGAAAATCTTCAAATCTTTGTTCAAGCAGCTAAATTGCGCGGTGAATCCTTAGATCACGTGTTGTTGCACGGACCTCCGGGATTGGGTAAAACAACCTTGGCTTACATTGTTTCCTTGGAAATGGGAGTGGGAATTAAAACTACTTCAGGACCTGTATTGGATAAGCCCGCTGATTTGGCCGGTTTGCTTACGAACCTCGAAGCGAATGACGTGTTGTTCATAGATGAAATACACAGATTAAGTCCGGTTGTAGAAGAATACCTCTACAGCGCGATGGAAGATTTCTGCATAGATTTAGTTATCGATACAGGACCGAACGCTCGTTCGGTTCAGATTAATTTAAATCCGTTTACGCTTGTTGGAGCTACCACAAGAAGCGGGTTGTTGACAGCGCCTTTGCGTGCGCGTTTCGGAATTAATGCAAGACTTTCTTATTATGATTCGAAAACACTAACGGATATTGTTGAGCGGAGTTCGGCCATTTTGAAAATTCCAATTACACCAGACGCGGCTTATGAGATTGCGCGTAGAAGTCGCGGTACGCCGCGTATTGCGAATGCGCTTCTTCGTCGTGTGAGAGATTTCGCTCAAATAAAAGGCGATGGTACCATAGAGATTAACATTACGCAAACGGCGTTGAATGCTTTAAATGTGGATACGCTTGGGCTTGATGAGATGGACAACAAGATTTTGATGACCATGATGAACAAGTTCAATGGTGGGCCCGTTGGACTTACTACCATTGCCACGGCAGTTGGTGAAGACGCAGGAACCATTGAAGAAGTTTACGAGCCATTCCTCATACAAGAAGGATTCTTAACACGCACGCCGAGAGGAAGACAATTGACAGAGCTTACTTACAAGCATTTGGGTAAGATTCGAAATAACCCTGGTGAATTGTTTTAGTGTTGAATCAATCTGAACATACGCGCATTGTTAAAGAAATTGCAAGTCATTTAGGGTTTGCTCATTGTGGTATTTCGAAGGCTGAGTTTTTGGAAGACGAAGCTCCGCGTTTAGAGCAATGGCTCAAGCAGAATATGCATGGAGAAATGCGTTATATGGAAGGTCATTTTGATAAGCGCTTAGATCCATCGCTACTTGTGCCGGGTGCAAAAAGCGTAGTATCGCTGATGTTCAATTACTATCCGAAGGAAATTCAATCTTCAGATCTTCCAAAGATTTCGAAATACGCTTGGGGAGAGGATTACCATGTTGTGGTGAAAGACAAATTGTTTCAGTTTGTAGATCTGATTCGCGAGCGAATTGGCGATGTAAGCGGAAGAGTATTTGTAGACAGCGCTCCTGTTCTAGAGAAGGCTTGGGCTGCTAAGTCTGGTCTCGGTTGGGTTGGAAAAAACAGCAATCTTATTTCGAAGAAGAAAGGTTCTTTTTTCTTTTTGGCTGAATTAATT
>CALCNZ010000043.1 GCA_937897625.1 uncultured Flavobacteriales bacterium | reverse complement strand
AAAATAATCTAGCAAATCGCGAAATTTCTTGTGCTCAATCTTTCCGGTTTTGCGATCCAATACCATTAACTTGGCATCGTCGCGGTGAGGAAGAGGATGCTGAGCGATTAATTCTTTAGGCAATTCATATTTGAATTGACCCAATTTCATTGTGGAAATCAAGGTGTTGTTATTTAAGTGGGGGGCGAAAGTACGAAATCAAAAAGCCTTTGTAAAGACCTTTTTCACCGAGTCGGAGCTAAAATGCTCGTTAACAGCGTTGTAAGTAGGGCAAAATAACTTCACCCAATCCATTGGTGTCCGTGCATCTTCCACTCGAAACGGCAAACTCTCAGTTCTCCGCAACGCACTCAAGTAGCCACCCACACCCAATCTTTGTCCAAAATCGTGTGCAATGGAACGTATGTAAGTTCCTTTGGAGCATCGAATGCGAAACGAAACCTCTTTTCCATCAAAATCGCTTAATTCAAACGAATTGATTTCTATGAGATTCGCGCGCATTTTGACTTCTTCATTCTTTCTAGCCATTTCATAGGCACGCACTCCGTCTATCTGTTTAGCACTGTATACCGGTGGCATTTGAAGTTGCTCGCCCAGAAAACCCAATGCAGCTTCTTCCAATTGCAGCAGCGTTAAATGTTCGGTTGGACTAAAATTCTCGGGTAATGTTTCCTTATCGAAACTAGGCGTTGTAGCACCCAAAACTATCTTACCCGTGTACTCCTTTGTCCCACCTTGAATTTCAGTTATTGACTTCGTCATTTTTCCCGTGCAGATGACCAACAGTCCGGTAGCCAAGGGGTCTAACGTTCCGGCATGACCAATTTTAAATTTCGGGAGTTTCGCTTCGCTTCGTAAGATCCATTTCAATTTTCCAACTACATCGAAACTGGTCCAATTGAGCGGTTTGTCTACCAAAAGAATTCTTCCCTCTAACAATTCCTCTGCATGAGAAACAGAACAAAGTTTTTGAAAATCGCTCATTAAACCTGTTGCATTAATTCTTTAGCGGTTTGAAGCGCTGCCGCGCCTGCTTTATCTCCACCTAACATATGCGCCAATTCTTTCTCGCGCTCCGAAACATTCAACTCATGCAGATCACTTATTGTAGACTCCCCTTCAACACGCTTAGTCACGCTGAAATGCTGATGCGCCTTGGATGCTATTTGAGGCAAATGGGTAATCACTAAAAGCTGAGCAGATGCTGACATCTCTCGAAGCATTGCCGCGATGCGGTTGCCCGTTTCTCCGCCGACACCCTGATCAATTTCGTCTAAAATAAGAACTGGCATTTCATTCAAATGCGCAGTAGCAGCTTTAATGGCCAACATCACCCGCGAAATTTCTCCGCCGGAAGCAACAGACTTTATATCTTCAAAAGGCTGCCCCTTATTCGCTGAGAAGGCAAAGCGTAAATTCTCTGCTCCGTATAAATGCAGTTCAGCAGTTCCAGTTACTTCAATTTGAAATTGCGCATGGGTTAGATTCAATTTTTTCAATGAAGTTGAAATTGCCTTTTCCGCCTCTTTCACTCCATTCATGCGCAGATGCGACAATTTCGTAGCGAGCGCTCTGCTCTCATTCTCTAATTGCAGCACTTCCATTTCTTTATTTTGAATGGAAGACTCCAATGCCTCGGTCAATTTCGCATCTTGCTCAAGTTTTAATTTCAATTCATTCAATGCTTCAATGCTGTTCACATTGTGCTTTCTGAACATTTTGAATACAAAACTCAATCGCTCTTCAATAAACGAAGCGCGCTCTGGATCGAGGGTAACAGAACCTGAAAACTTCTGTAAATCAATATCTACTTCGCGAAGCTCTGCAATGACAGATTCCAATTGAGCAGAAAATTGTTCCAATTTCTGATGACCACCTTCCCACTTCATCAATTGCTGCTTTGCCATTTTCAATTGTTGCAAGACATTGCTGTCGCCTTCACTCAATAAATTGGATACCGTATTTAGCGATTCTAAAAGCTCACCAGAGTTTTGTTGAAGATTCAACTCGCCTTCCATTTCAGCAATGTCATAAGCACTGAAGTCTTCCTGTGCCAATTCATTCAACTGAAATAACCGGTAATCCTCAGTAGCCTTTTCATTATTCAATTGAAGTCTGAGTTGCTCCAACTCATTTTGAGTCTCTCGCCATTTTAAAAAACTCAATCGATATGAATTCCAAACCTCTTTCGACTTTGAAAAAGCATCAACCATTTCATATCGAAAAGCTTTGCGAAACAAAAGCGCATTTTCGTGCTGCGAATGCAAGTCTACCAATTGCTCTGTAAAGTGCTTCAATATGGACAATCCAACAGGAGTATCGTTTATGAATGCGCGACTTTTTCCTTTGCTGTTCACCTCTCTTCGAACAACCGTTTCTTCCGAAAAATCTAAATCATTTTCCTGAAAAAAAGAATCGAAACGCTCTTTTGAAATTACAAACACAGCCTCTACCGTGCATTTGTCTTGTCCTACACGAATACTCTTCACATCTGACCGATCGCCCAAGAGTAGCGCAAAGGCATCCAATAAAATAGATTTTCCACTACCTGTCTCGCCTGTAATAGCAACAAAACCCTTATTGAAATTCACGTGCAGCGATTCAATAAGAACGTAGTTTCGGATGTGAAGCGATTTTAGCATGAAGCGAATTTACTGCTATGCCCCAATTGTAGAAGAAAAAAGTTATGCCTATTTCTGTAAAATACGATCGTATTTCGCAATGTTACCTGGATCTAAACGCTTACACAATTCAGCTATTGGCGTCTTTTGCTCATCGGGTAAAGGCTTGAATATATTTACAATTTCATCTCCTTTTGCGTAAAAGAAGACCTGCATGTTGTAGGACGACGGTTTAATTTT
This sequence comes from uncultured Flavobacteriales bacterium, assembly GCA_937897625.1. Lineage (GTDB taxonomy): Bacteria > Bacteroidota > Bacteroidia > Flavobacteriales_D > Sanyastnellaceae > CAIZGX01. The sequence continues at coordinate 4,179 of CALCNZ010000043.1, read as the reverse complement.
ATGAATGTTGTTCAACCCATTCATTGCATCAATAATATTCTTCGTTGCGGTTGCTCTTTCGGTGTACATTTTATCGAGACCTTGACGGTGATAGTTGTAATTTGCTTCGCGAAGCGGACTGAATGTTTCGGTTAAAATATTCTCTATTAACCAATATCTATTTTGTTGTCCCTTCTCTCCGCTCGAGCGCCAGCCGGGTTCAGGTGCATTTTGGGCGTTGGTAACTATGGTCTGACAAATAAGAAAATAGTCCGTTCCGCCTTCCAACGAAAATGAATCGTAATCACTTGCGATGATATACAAGGCATAGAAAGCAAGTATGCTGCTTAGATTATCTCGGTGTTGATCGGGAGACCATTGCAATTGGGTGTTTTCTTGAAATTGAAACGTGAGGTTCCGGTCGTTTACAGAAACCAAAGGGGTTTTGTAATCTGTATTGTAAACCGGACGACTCGAACCAATTTGAATGGTGCCTTCAAAGTCGCGTTGACTAACTTGTTTTTCAATGGTAATTTGAATCGTACATGGAATACGCTCTTCTTGCTGCCATTGATCCTTCGACCATTTTCTTCCATTTAAAAATTCCTCCATGGCCCGTTCCATGGTTTGAAAAACTTCTGGACCAGAAATCATAATTCGGGGAGGAATAATTTTAACATCGCAATTCAATTCTTGCGCAAATGCATGAAAAGAAACGAAAAATAAAACCAGATATATTATACTTTTCTTCATTGAAAAAGGTCGGCTATTTCGTTGGAAATAATTTGAGCTATTTCCGTTTTCGATTTTAAAGATATTTCTTTTTTACTTCCGTTGGAATGAAAAAGTGTGATGGCGTTGTTGTCTGAACCGAAATACACACCCGCAGTTCGAAGTGAATTCAAGATTAAAATATCTGCATTCTTTCGACTCATCTTTGCTATTGCGTGTGCCTCTTCATTTTCCGTTTCCAAGGCAAAGCAAATCAATTTTTGATTTGTTTTTTTCGACTTGCCCAAAGCTGCTGCTATGTCTTCCGTTTCTTCCAAGCGCAACTCTAACGGAGAGTCTTTCTTTTTTATTTTCTCTGCACTCACATTTGTTGGACGGTAATCTGCAACTGCTGCGGCAAGAACTGCAACATCGGTTTGTTGAAACTCGCGCGTGCAGGCCTCATACATTTCACGAGCGCTCTCAATGCGAATAATTTTTATTCCATCTGGAATACTTTCGTGCACGGGTCCAAGCACCAGCGTTACCTCTGCTCCAAGCACATGAAGCGCCTGAGCAATGGCAATTCCCATTTTTCCGCTTGATCGATTCCCAATGAATCGAACAGGGTCTATGGCTTCGTAGGTTGGTCCTGCATTCACGAGGGCTTTCTTTCCTTTCAACCGTTGGTTCGGATTGAAATGAGAAACCACAACGCCTAGAATTTCCTCAGGTTCTGAAAGTCTTCCCTTACCTATTAGTCCGCTTGCAAGCTCACCGAATCCAGGAGCAAGAATGGTACAACCCATCTCTTCAATGCGTTTCAAATTTTCTTGTGTGCCCGCATGCTCCATCATGTCATGATCCATCGCAGGCGCAAAGAATAGCGGGCATTGGGCGCTCATAAGAACTGCCAATAAATAAGAATCGCACATTCCTGAAGCATACTTCGCCAATGTATTCGCGGTGCACGGAGCAATAAGAATAAGATCTGCCCAAAGGGCCATTTCAACGTGATTATTCCAAACACCATTTAAATTGTTCTCGGTAAAATCAGAATATACCGGGTGTTTGGAAAGCGTGCTGAACGAAAGAGGTTGAATAAAATCATGTGCCGACTTACTCATAATCACTTTCACCTCGGCGCCTTCCTTCACAAGAAGACGCAACAAGAACAATGACTTGTAGGCACTAATGGAACCTGTAACGGCGAGTACTATTTTCTTTCCTTTCAACACGAGGTAAACCTAATAAAAAAACCCCGAATCTTCGGGGTTTTATAGAATTCAATGCAATATTATTTCTCTTCTTGCTCAGGGTAACGGTAAAATATTTTACCCTCTTCCAATTCCTGAATAGCAATACTGTGTGCCTTAGGCAATCTTTCATAGTGACGAGAGATTTCAATCTGCTCGCGATTTTCGAATACTTCTTCCAAGTTGTCTTGGTTGCTTCCGAATTCTTCCAACTTCTGGCTCAATTCTTCTTTCATTTCACGAGCAATTTGAGACGTACGTTTGTTCAAAAGAACAACTGTTTCAAATAGGTTACCGTCTACCTTGTCATACAACTCATTCGTGTTACGAGTAATGGTTGTTTTCGCTGCGGTTGAGTTTTTGTAATTGCTCATAATAATTCTATTTACTAGTTAGTTTCGTTACCATTTTTTCGCTTCTCAGATAATAGTCTTCAGCCGTATCTAAGAACTTACTTTTTGGAAAAGCGGATACAAAGGTAATATAAGATTCCATTGTTTCTCTATAACGCTCTAATTTCTTTGTTTCTATGCTTCCCTCTGCCAATAAAAACTTACTTTGAATGATCAGCGTCATGGCTTGCTCTCTGTAATTCGATTGCGGATATTTCTTCATGAATTCTTGAAGGCTGCTCACAGCAGCCTTGTACTTCAGCGTTTGAACGTAAAGTTCAGCTACTTCGAAGTCCTTTTTTTCAATTTTGAAATTCAAATCCTGAATCATATGATTTGCTGAATCTCGCAAAGAACTTGTCGGATATTGATCTAAGAAATACTGAAGTTCATCCACTGCGGTTTTTGAATCGGTCTGATCCAAGGTATAAGAAGGTGAGAGCCTGTAACTGCACAGCGCTGCCATAAATAAACACTCTTCAGCTTTTGGGCTCGAGGAAAAAGACTTCGCGTAAGACTTGAAATAATAATTTCCCATGTAGTAGTCTTTCAAGCAATAATGTGTTTTTGCAAAATAATAGTACACCTCTTCAGACTGCTGGGTACCGCGTGTAAGACCAATCAATTCTTCCAACATGGGTAAGGCCTTGAAACACTCTCCGTCTTCATAATACTTTTTAGCATTAGCCAATTTCTTTACAGGGTCAGTTTCTTTCAAGGCCTTGCTGTACTCTGTACAACTTGAAACTGCCACCACCAATGCGAATAAGAGGATGTTAAATCTTTTCATTTCCAGCGCAAAAATAGGGTTTTGCGCTCAAGTAACGGCAAAAGAATCACAATCGTCTGTTCACAAGATGATAATTCACAGGTTACAAAACAGAATTCCTCATTATTTTTGTAGTTCTAAAAATTTTACGACAGTGGATATATTCGAAAAAATCAAGAACAACAGAGGACCGCTTGGTCAACACTCTAAAGAATCTCATGGCTACTTTACTTTCCCAAAACTGGAAGGAGAAATTGGCGCTCACATGACATTCCGTGGAAAACCGGTATTGACTTGGAGTTTGAATAACTACCTCGGTTTAGCGAATCATCCTGATGTTCGTAAGACAGATGCTGAAGCAGCTGCTCAGTGGGGAATGGCTTATCCAATGGGTGCGCGCATGATGTCTGGTCAAACCAAATATCACGAGCAACTCGAGCAAGAACTTGCTGAGTTCATGCACAAGGAAGACGCATTCTTGCTGAACTTCGGTTACCAAGGTTGTATGTCGGCAATTGAAGCCTTAGTAGGAAGACACGATGTAATTGTTTACGATAGTGAGAGCCATGCGTGCATGGTAGACGGTGTTCGTTTGCACCAAGGAAAGCGTTTCGTTTTCCAACACAACGACATGGTTAGCTTTGAAAAAATGCTTCATCAAGCGAAACGTGTAACCGACCAAACGGGCGGTGGCATTTTGGTTATGACTGAAGGTGTTTTCGGAATGGCAGGTGACCAAGGAAAATTGAAGGAAATTGCCGAGTTTAAAAAAGTAATTCCTTTCCGCTTATTTGTAGATGATGCTCACGGATTTGGTTCTATCGGAAAAGACGGACGTGGTGCTGGAGACTTCCAAGGTGTTCAAGACCTAATTGACGTTTACTTCGGAACATTTGCCAAGGCAATGGCTACCGTTGGAGCGTTCGTTGCTTCTGAAGCACATGTCATTGAGTTCTTGCGCTACAACATGCGTTCTCAAACATTCGCGAAGGCACTTCCAATGCCAATCGTTATTGGTGCATTGAAGCGTTTAGATATGATTCGCACCATGCCTGAACTACAAGACAACTTG
>CALCNZ010000042.1 GCA_937897625.1 uncultured Flavobacteriales bacterium | reverse complement strand
CGAAGTTGCCCTCGTTTCAAAGAAACCCTCGCATAGCCAAATGCCCTCGTCGAAGACCCTCTTCCCTTTTCTTACCTTTTCTTACCCAGTAACTCTCTCTATCCGTCAATACATTTATTTACTTTTCACTTTTATTTGTCAAAACATATTATTACTTTTGAAAATAATTAGTCACCAAATACATTGACTTATGAAGAATCAAAAATTACATCTCGATCAGTTAGAGCGCAAGCTTTCTCCTTATGGGAAGGCAAATAAATCGGCTCGTCCGGAAATAGGTTGGATAAAAACAATTCGAAAATCCTTGGGTATGTCGCTTGAGCAACTCGGACGTAAAATGGGACTGAGTAAGCAGAGCATTCAAAGCATGGAAAAGCGCGAGACTACTGGAGCAATAACTATTTCTGCGTTGAATGAGGTGGCGAAGGCATTAGACATGGAATTGGTATACGGGTTTGTGCCTAAAGGTGGAAGCGTCATGAATCTGGTTGAAGAAAAGGCGAAAAAAATGGCAACTGAAATAGTGTTGCGCACTTCTCAGAACATGCGACTCGAGGATCAGAGTCTTCCGTATAAACGAATTGAAAAAGCCATTGCCGATCGCACGCAAGAAATTCTCAAAGAACTTCCGAAAACATTATGGGATTGAATTTAGAATATTCCGCAGGGCAAACACCAATTGATGCCAATGAAAGCGATGGCCTCAAAATTAAAACCATTACAACTCAAAGCGAGCTCAATGAATTTGAACAATTAAACATTGAGCGCGCCTTGCATTGGACCTTGAAAAAACGATTTACTGCCGAACAAATACTCACAGAAAAATTCATTCTTTCCTTGCACAAGAAGATGTACGGAGATGTTTGGAAATGGGCAGGAAAATTTCGAACGTCCGAAAAGAATCTTGGAATTCCCTTCCCTCTTATTGGAATTGAACTCCGGAAATTAATTGACGATACTCTTTTCCAGATTAATAACAAATCATTTCCTTCCGATGAAATTGCTATTCGATTTAAACATCGGTTAGTAAGCATCCATTGCTTTCCAAATGGAAACGGAAGGCACAGCAGATTAATGGCCGATTTAATTGTTGAGAAACTATTTCACACTCCAGTTTTCACATGGGGACACTCGCATTCTCACCTCTCGTCTAATGACGAAGTTAGATCTACCTATCTCACCGCGTTGAAAGAAGCCGATCGGAACAACTATAAACCGCTCATCGAGTTCGCAAGGAGTTAACTCCTAGTGTAAGACCCTCGCAACAAAGTTGCCCTCGTTTCGAAGAAACCCTCGCATAGCCATTTGCCTTCGCGAAGCAATTCGCCCTCGCATAGCCATTTGCCTTCGCGAAGCAATTCGCCCTCGCATAGCCATATGCCCTCGCAACAAAGTTGCCCTCGTCAGAAGGGTTTTCGCAATACGACTTCTGCTCTGCACCTAGAAACAACGACTCTGCCAAGCGGAAGCCAACATCTGGAAGACGCTTATTGTTTTTCA
>CALCNZ010000041.1 GCA_937897625.1 uncultured Flavobacteriales bacterium | reverse complement strand
TACCTCTTGGTAAGTCATTCCTTTGTCATGCTCATTCCAAATCATTCCACGGAAGTTGATCAAGTCAACTACTCCCTTGAAATCATCTTCAGCACCGATAGGTAATTGCAATGGAACTGCATTGCTACCTAACATTTCTTTTACCTGCTTAACTACGTTTAAGAAGTCAGCACCTTGACGGTCCATTTTGTTTACGAAACCGATACGAGCAACATTGTAATTGTTAGCCAAACGCCAGTTTGTTTCCGACTGTGGCTCTACACCATCTACTGCCGAGAACAAAAACACCAAACCGTCTAATACACGTAAAGAACGATTTACTTCAACAGTAAAGTCTACGTGACCTGGAGTATCGATGATATTAATGTGATAAGGCTGGTTGCGGTATGTCCAACTAACAGTTGTAGCAGCTGAAGTAATGGTAATACCACGCTCCTGCTCTTGTGCCATCCAGTCCATTGTAGCAGCACCATCGTGAACTTCTCCAATCTTGTGGTTTACACCAGCATAGTAAAGGATACGCTCAGTGGTTGTTGTCTTACCCGCATCAATGTGGGCAGCAATTCCGATATTTCTTGTATATAAAAGGTCGCGTGACATACTTTCTTTTTTATCTTAATTAGAAACGGAAATGTGAGAATGCTTTGTTCGCCTCGGCCATTCTGTGAACGTCTTCCTTCTTTTTGAAAGCAGAACCTTCACCTTTTGAAGCAGCTACGATTTCGTTTGCCAATTTCTCAGCCATGCTCTTCTCGTTTCTCTTGCGAGAATATCCAATCAACCACTTCATCGCCATTGAGTTCTTACGATCTTCACGAATTGGTGAAGGAATTTGGAAAGTAGCTCCACCCACACGACGGCTTCTAACCTCTACCGCTGGTGTAACATTTTCTAATGCTTTCTTCCAAATCTCTAATCCGTCTTCGCTAGTCTTGGTAGCTACACGATCGATTGCATCATAAAAGATTGAAAAGGCTACCCCCTTCTTTCCTTGAAGCATTAAGTTATTTACGAACTTCGTTACAGTAACCTCGTTGAACTTCGGATCTGGAAGTACCGCAATTTTTTTGGCTTTTCTTCTTCTCATTGCAAGATATTCTTAAATGCGATTATTTTTTAACTTTTGGACGCTTTGTACCGTACTTAGATCTTCTTTGTCCACGACCGTTTACACCGGCTGTATCTAAAGCTCCACGAACGATGTGGTAACGAACACCTGGTAAATCTTTCACACGACCACCACGAACCAATACAATGCTATGCTCTTGTAAGTTGTGTCCTTCACCACCAATGTAGGCGATGATTTCAAAACCGTTCGTTAAACGAACCTTAGCAACCTTACGCAATGCTGAGTTTGGTTTCTTAGGAGTTGTGGTGTACACTTTAGTACAAACCCCACGACGCTGAGGACATGAGGTTAAGGCAGCTGATTTACTGCGGTAGGTCTTTGGTGAACGACCCTTTTTAATTAACTGTTGAACTGTTGGCATTGTTATAAAAGTTCCTTTATTTCACTATTTTAAATGCGAGTATAAACTCGGAAAATTCGGGGTGCAAATGTACATCACGAATTGTTATTCACAAGCACTATTGTGAATTTCTTTTTAAAAAAAACATCCGCTTTATGTAACATATTGATTTTCAATTTAAAAAATATGAGCCAAGGCTCTTTTTTTTTTCGCTATAAACTCCTGAAAGCCCCATTTTTTCATTTTTTTTCGTCTCAAATCCCATTAAGCCTTGAAAAATGACATCACGTTTTCAACGATAAATTGTTGCTCCTCTGGCAACATTTCCGTGTGAATTGGAAGAGATAAAACTTCACTCGATAAAAGTTCACTTATTGGCATAGACCCCATCGGATACCTGTCGTTCGCAAATGCTTTTTGGAAATGCAATGGAAGAGGGTAATAAACCATGCTTGGTACACTTCGGTCTTCGAGGTGTTGGCGCAATGCATCTCTTCTTCCGTTAAGAATACGTAGGGTATACTGATGAAATACATGCGTTCCTTCTTCAATTCGATTCGGAGTTAAAATTCCGTCTACATTTTTGAAAGCCACGTCGTAGGCATTGGCAACACTTCTGCGTGCTTCAGCGTACTGGTCTAAATACCGAAGTTTCACATCGAGGATAGCGGCTTGCATGGTGTCTAAGCGCGAGTTCACGCCAATGACATCGTGATAATATTTCACCTTTTGGCCGTGGTTCGCAATCATGCGCAAATTGTCGGCCAACTCATCGTTGTTTGTGAATAGTGCGCCACCGTCTCCGAAACAACCCAGATTTTTTGAAGGAAAGAAGCTGGTACAACCAATGTCTCCGATTGTTCCCAAGGCCGCATTGTTTCCGTTAGCTAGTTTATAGGTCGCGCCCAAGGCTTGGGCTGTGTCTTCAATTACAAACAAGTTGTGCTTCTTTGCAATTTCCATTATTGCGTTCATGTCTGCTCCTTGGCCGAATAGATGAACTGGAACAATTGCTTTCGTTTTTGAAGTAATGGCCTTTTCAATTTCAGCCGGATCAATTGTGAAATCAACCTCCTTCGCTTCCACTAATACAGGAACCAATCCCAAAAGCGCTATTACCTCTGCTGTTGCAACATAAGTAAAGGAAGCGGTGATTACCTCATCGCCCGGTTTCAAACCCAATCCCATCATAGCAATTTGAAGCGCATCTGTTCCGTTCGCGCATGGAATGACATGCTTTACATTCAGGTATCGTTCTAAATTATGTTGAAAAGATTTCACCTCTGCACCTTGGATGAAATTCGCATTGGTCATGACATTTATTACTGCCGTATCTACTTCTTCTTTGATCTTCAAGTATTGCTTCTTGAGGTCAACCATTTGAATATTCATTGACATGTATAGAAATTTAAGGGCAACAAAATTAAGCTTTAGTTTCCAATGAATAACATTTACTTTCGCAGTATGAAGAAACTCTCTCTCCTGGCTATCGCACAACTGGCTTGCTTCATTTCATTTGGACAATGGCAGGTTCGCGACTCTTCGCTTTTCAATCCGCATGTTACCGTGGGGTACGGCTACTCATCACCGGGAGGGGACTTAGCGAATAGATTTGGAAACAATGGGAGTATTGAGGTTGGCTTTCACGTAAAAGACAAGAAAAACTGGTATTACGGCGTGCAGTTCAATTACCTGTTTGGAAATAAAGTTCACGAACCCAACCTGCTTAGCAATTTGCTTACTTCTCGTGGGGAGATTCTTGATGAGCAGGGACAAATATCTACCATGTTCATTCAAGAACGCGGTTTCAATGTATTTGCGCAGGGAGGGAAATTACTTTCCGTCATTGGTCCGAACAAAAACTCTGGAATATTGATAACTGTTGGAGTTGGTCTTCTTCAACATAAAATAAGAATCGAACACCAAGAA
>CALCNZ010000040.1 GCA_937897625.1 uncultured Flavobacteriales bacterium | reverse complement strand
CGATCTAGCAATTGCTTGATTCGTGTTTAAAGGCAGGTCGAATTTCGGTGGCTTATGTTTCCATAGATCGCTCGAATGTTAATGACGAGGTTGAGAAAGAAATGGGAGCGTTGGTGGTTCAGTCGTTATTGGAAAATAAGGATCCGTTTTTGGTTTTGTTGGACCGCGATTACACCTCGAAATTGTTGGACGAACAAAAGCTGGGAATGTCTGGACTTTACGACGAAAAGACCTTGATTCAAGCGGGGAAATTGATTGGCGCAAAGTATATTCTGTTAGGAGAAATTACAGAGTATTCTGCCGATCAGAAACTAAATGATTACGGGATGAAAAAAGGGTTCTTAGGAAAAACGATTAACGACACGAAAGTGAAGTATAGATTGTGGAATAAGAAGTTTTCAATTCAAATGAAATACAGAATTAGTATGGTTGATTCCGAGACGGGAGAAACACTTTTTAATTCTATTTATCCGTTGAATAAGATGAGTGAAATTGATTGGGCTGAATACAACGGGGACTACAAAATGGTTTATCCAGGAAATTGGAATTGGGAATTGATAAAAACAGGTGAGGACCATGTAGATATTTCAAAGTATGCTGATCTTCAATTGTTGTTCAGCAAAAAGCCTATGGGAAATGAGCTGAATCAAATGCGAACAAGCTTTCTAATTGAGCTTGCGGGGTTAGTGAAAAGAGGAGTGGAAACAAAAATTGTTGAGGTAACACCTTAAGCGTTCAGTTGATTGTGAATGGCTAGAATGTCATTCAATATTGCATTTCCTTCATTATTCTCAATTGTAAATATTCGGTTTGAAGGGAATGTGTCGTTTCTCTTTTGAAGCGAATCACGTTTGTTAAATTCCGCCTCTGTAAGTCCACTTCGCTCTGCAACACGGATCATTCGGGTCTCTTTCTCCGCAACAACTTCAATGAGCCAATTGCAATTTTCGGGTTGAAAGGAATTGGCCAATGCCGCTTCGCGAATGACGTATTTCGATTTATGTTCTGACTTCCATCGAATGAATTCATTTTGCACAAAAGCGTGAATGAGCGATTCAAGGCGAAGCCTTTTTTCTTCGCTCGAAAAAATAATGGCCGCGATTTCGGATTTCCAAGTCTCTTTCGAAAAGTCAATTTGAATTCCTTCCGCAGGACCTTTAATCAGACCTTTCGCAGAATCTTCCTTCGGACCTTGCTCTGAACTCAGAATTTTCTGAACTTCTTTTTGTATGGAAGGAATGGTGTAAGCTTTCTTCGCGACCTCATCGGAATTGAAAACCGGCACGCCGAGCGCAACGAAAGCCTTCGCTACGGTCGATTTTCCCGCTCCGATATTTCCTGTTAATCCGACGACTTGCATAGAAAAAATAATTCAAGCTAACAAAACGAAATGTATCTTTGTCGCATGTCAAAAGTAAACGAAGTTCTTATTGCACCGTCGGTTTTGTCGGCCGATTTTGCAAATCTTCAACGTGATATTGAGATGATCAATAATTCAGGTGCAGATTGGTTTCATGTAGATGTGATGGATGGAGTGTTTGTTCCGAATATTTCATTTGGAATGCCGGTCATTAAAGCGCTGAAGAAGCACGCTTCGAAGCCGCTAGACGTCCACTTGATGATTGTGCAACCTGAACGTTACATTGTGGATTTTAAGGCAGCAGGAGCCGATGTTTTAACGGTTCACGCTGAAGCTTGCACACACTTGCACAGAACTATTCAGGCCATTAAAGCAGAAGGAATGAAAGCTGGAGTGGCGTTGAATCCGCACACTCCTCTAAGTGCTATTGAAGAGGTGCTTGAAGATGTTGATTTAATTTTAATCATGTCTGTTAATCCAGGTTTTGGCGGTCAACAATTCATTGAGAACACCTATTCAAAGTTGGAAAGACTAAAGACAATGTTGGCTCATGTGAATAACAAACCGATCATTGAAGTTGACGGTGGAGTTAATGCAACGAATGCCCCGAAACTGAAGGCTGCAGGAGCAACTGCTTTGGTAGCCGGAAACTTCGTCTTTTCTAGTTCGAATCCGACTACAACAATTCAAGAATTAAAAATTTCTGTCAATGGGTAAGAAAAATAGTGGAGTGAATTTGTTCAAGTTCCGTGTAATTATGGACACAGAGCTAGATGTCTTTCGCGATATTGAAATTGAAACGGAAGCGAATTTTGATTCGCTTCACAAAGCGGTCCTAGACGCTTTTGATTTTGAACAAGGTGAAATGGCGAGCTTTTATTTGAGCGATGAAGAGTGGAGCAAGGGATTGGAAATTTCTTTAATGGATATGGGCGGGGTAGATGAAGATTCTCTTTCAATGTCTACGACGTTACTTTCAGACATGGTAATGAAGCCCGGGGATAAGATCTTGTATGTGTATGATTTCATGCGCATGTGGATTTTTTACATTGAATTGGTCGAGGTGAAAAAAGATAAGCCAAGCACTATTTATCCGCGTGTTGCACTTGCCTTTGGCGATGCGCCTTCTCAGGATAGCAAAGAGTTTCAGGATATGTTTGAAGCCGATGTAGTCGGTGGTGGCCTAGTAGATTTGGATGATGAGGGTGAAGAGGATGATGAGTTTGGAGAAGACGATTCGATATTTGACGAAGATGAATTCGACGGATCATACACCTACGACAATGAATAAAGTTTGGGTATTAGCGCTTTGTATTTTATTTGCTTCATGCGAAAACAATGATCGAAAAGTAACTTCTGATTTGTTGAATTTTCCGTCGGCAGAAAACGGAGAAGTTCACGGAGACCTACCTGAGATTTCGTTTGAAGAGAGTGAATTCAATTTCGGTAAGGTTGCTGTGGGCGAAAAAATTACGCATGCTTATTCA
>CALCNZ010000039.1 GCA_937897625.1 uncultured Flavobacteriales bacterium | reverse complement strand
ACCGAGACCAAGCCGTCTTACCTGATTTTGTTTTGTAAGGAGTGCCCACCATTAATCGGTATGGAAGAACTGTGTCTGTCGGTTTCAACACACCATAAAAACCGCTGAGTATTCGAAGCGAGGCTTGCGCTTGTTTCCAATTGGATTTCGAAAACGATTTCGCATCGAGCGATTTAAAAGCTTCGCCACTGAATAGCATTGCTGCCGGAATTCCTTTCGACAAATCTTTTTTATTCCATTTTTGAAAACGAGATTGGGTGTTGAGCGCGAGCTCTTCTGTAATCTTCATTTTCTGCTTCCATTCGGCAACCGTTACTTTTTTCAAATCAGCGCACAAGGTCTCTGTTTCAGCAATGAATTGCGGAGAAGTGGCTTCCCCCTTAAACTCTTGAAACGATTCGTTCATGAGTTTCGAAGGAGAAAGTATGGCAAGAAAAAAGGAAGACATTAGAAGTTTGGTTTTAACAAATACTGCGAGTAGAATTTATCGATCTCCTCTACGGCTTCTTCTGCGGTGTCTACAACATGGAAAAGCATCATGTCTTCTTCGTTAATGTTTTTCTCGGTTTCGAGCAGAACTTTTTGAATCCAATCGACCAACCCTTCCCAAAATGATTTCCCAACGAGAATAATGGGGAAGCGTCCAATTTTATATGTCTGAATAAGTGTTAATGCTTCGAAGAATTCGTCGAGTGTACCGAACCCGCCTGGCATAACCACAAACCCTTGGCTGTATTTCACGAACATAACTTTTCGAACAAAGAAGTAATCGAAATTTATGCTCTTGTCGTAATCTATGTAGGGATTCGGGTATTGCTCAAAAGGAAGTTTTATGTTTAACCCAACGCTTGCGCCTTGTCCGTCTTTTGCACCAATATTACCAGCCTCCATAATACCTGGTCCTCCTCCGGTAATTACTCCATAGCCCTTTTGTGTGAGTTTGAATGCTATGTCTTTTGCTGTTGAATAGTATTTGTTGTCGGGCTTTGTTCTTGCAGAACCGAAAATTGAAACACAAGGGCCTATGGCCGCCATACGTTCATATCCCTCTACAAATTCTGAAAGTATTTTAAAGATACTCCAGCTATCGTTCGACTTTAATTCATTCCAAGAGCGCGGCGCGAACTTCCGCCTAACGCGATCATCTTTATCCATCTTATTATTTATTAATGATTATGTCTCTACAACGAATTGGAAACCCACTCCGTGCAGATTTATGATTTGAATGCGGCTATCCTCCGAGAAAAACTTTCGAAGCTTTGCAATGTACACATCCATGGTTCTTGCCACAAAGTAAGATTCTTCACCCCAAACTAAATTGGCTAGATTTTCTCGAGTCATAACGTTGCCATTGCCCTCGCAGAATGCCTTCAGCAAACTGGCTTCTTTGTTCGTCAAATGCTGACGCATACCACTTGGCCAAATAAGGTAATTGTTAATGTTATCGAACGAATAACTTCCAATTGTGTAGAGTTCCTGAATGGGCTTCTCTTCAATTTTACCAGATCGACGAAGGATATTTTGAATGCGCAAATTCAACTCTTGAATAACGAAAGGCTTTGTAATGTAATCGTCTGCGCCAATTGACAATCCCTTTAAGCGATCGGTTAGTTGTTGTTTTGCGGTTAGAAATACGAAGGGCATTTGAGGGAAAAGTTTTTTAATGTCTTCGGCCATAGCGAATCCGCTTTTAACCGGCATCATTACATCCAACAAGCAGATGTCTATCCCTTCCCTTCCAAGTGCAAGCAAACCATCTCTAGCAGATCGACAACGAATAACCTCATGACCTAAATCGGTCAATTGGTCTTGGATTACGAAACCCAAGTTCTCATCGTCTTCAACTAATAGAATTTTACTCATTGCTTGTTTTTTCCAACGGGATTTTTAACGTTACCGTTGTTCCTTCATTCTCAATACTTGTCACGAATATAGCAGAATTATGCGCATCCATCAACTGCTTTACAAGATACAATCCCAATCCAAATCCTTTAATATGATGGGTCTCGCCTAAAGGTACACGAAAGAATCTATGAAAGAGCTCTGCATGATAAAT
>CALCNZ010000038.1 GCA_937897625.1 uncultured Flavobacteriales bacterium | reverse complement strand
TCTCTTCTCTATTTAGACCGCGACCATTCACTTTCACAACATCTCTCGGACCCACTTCTGCTCCTAGTCCGACCTTCTTTCCATTAATAGTCACTAGACCGCGCTCAATAAACTTGTCGGCTTCTCTTCGGCTACAAAGTCCTGATTCGCTTATGAATTTGTTTACACGCATGGGTTCAGATTAGATTGCGAAGTTAGTTATGGCATAAACAAATTCGCCGCTTTCCTTTTCTTTTCTTAATTTTAGACTCTTATTAAAAAACCTATGCCAGCACTTAGTGAAAGAAAGATTGTAGAAGTTTGTTATGCCCCTAGTCACTTCCCGCTATACAACAGCGGATTCGATATTGTGGTTGTTATAGATGTGCTGCGCACTACAAGCGCCATTACCACAGGGCTTCACTGTGGGATAAAAGAAATCATTCCTATTAATTCGGTTGAAAAAGCCGTCGACTACAAATCGAAAGGATACATTACTGCTGCCGAAAGAGACGGACAAGTAGTGGAAGGTTTCGACTTTGGAAATTCTCCTTATGCCTTCATGAATCCAGATTTAGTGGGAAAAACAGTTGTCTTAACCACAACAAATGGAACAAACGCCATTGAAGTAGCCAAAGAAAAAAGCACGGTTGTTATTGGTTGTTTGAACAACCTCACTTACCTCAGCAATTGGCTCATTGAACAGAATAAAAATGTGCTTATTCTTGCCTCGGGTTGGAAGGAAAAAATGAATCTGGAAGATACTATCTGCGCGGGAGCCATTGCTGACATTCTTCTAGAAACCCGCAAATTCGTGTCGAACGAAGACAGCACCATCTCGGCTAAATTTTTATACCGTTCGGCTCGCGACAATTTCTACAGTTTCCTTCGCGCAAGTTCACACCGCAAACGCTTAATGAAATTGAAAATTCAAAAAGATGTGAAGTATTGCCTTACGCTAGACACAGTGCCATGCATTCCAATTCTTCGCGATGGGAAGTTGGTGAAGTTGGAACTCGATAACGCGTAATTCCTTCCACATGAAAACAAAGACCCTAATCTTTTTAGCACTTTGTTTTCCCTTATTCGTTTTTTCGAAAGAACCGGAACCGCCAATCTGTTTAGATTGGGGATTCTTCGGACACAAGAAAATAAATGAGCTGGCCATATACACCTTGCCACCTGAACTTTTCGGATTCTACAAATACAACATGAACTATTTAATAGATCACAGTGTAGATCCCGATAAAAGAAGATACAGTGTGAAGGGTGAAGCGGAATGTCATTTTTTAGATGTAGATCGCTACGTGACTACCCCAGAATCTTCTCCGTTCGAAAATTTACCCGAACGATGGAACGATGCTGTTGCGAAATACGGAGAAGACAGCCTGCGTGCGCATGGCATTGTTCCTTGGAATTTATATTTCGTTTATTCAAAATTGGTGAAAGCTTTTGAAGAAAAGGACGTAAACAAAGTCCTTCGGCTTTCCGCTGAAATGGGGCATTACGTGGGCGATGTGCACGTCCCGCTTCATTCCACTTCGAACTACAACGGACAAAAAACCAATCAAAAAGGCATACACGGATTTTGGGAAAGTCGAATTCCCGAAATTCAATTTCCTCAATACGATTTCTTCGTGGGGCAAGCCGAATACATTTCAGCTCCGCAACACTTCATCTGGGAAAGACTGAAAGAGAGTTACGCCTGTGTAGATTCTGTTTTGAAGTTTGAATCGCAATTGACCGAGCGATTCCCTTCCGACAAAAAATACGCTTACGAAATGCGCAACAACATTGAAGTGCGGACGTATTCAAAAGAGTTCTCTGAAGCGTATAGCGCACTTTTAAACGGACAAATTGAACGAAGAATGCGTTCCGCTGTTTATTCATTAGGAAGCTTGTGGTTAAGCGCTTGGTCAGACGCCGGACAACCAATTCTGAAAGATTGGTATATCAAGGAAGAAGAGTCTATCGACGAACCCACAGAGCACGAAACGAAAAACATTCGCGAACACGAATAGACACAAGATTATGTTGAACATGGAAATTTTCGAGCTGCAAAAAAAGCACGCACTCCTCTTTAAAAACAGTTCTGTTTCAGAACGTGTTGAGCTACTTAACCGTTTTGAAAAAGGATTGCTCAAGCACGAGCCAGCGCTAACGCTCGCTTTGAAAAAAGACTTGAATAAGCATGCCTTCGAATCTTCCATTATGGAATTCTCTTTAATCTTCGCTGAATTGAAAGCAGTCAGAAAAGAACTTCACGAATGGATGCGCATTAGTTACCCCGGCGTGAATCTCGCCAATCCGCTTGCTTCCAACAAAATTCACGTCGAATCGAAAGGCGTTTGCCTTATTCTTTCGCCTTGGAATTATCCTGTTCAGCTAACCCTTACTCCGCTTATTTCTTGTCTAGCGGCCGGAAATACAGCCGTTGTAAAGCCTTCCGAATTTACTCCAACAGTTAGCAACGCATTGAAGGAATTTGTAGAAGACACTTTCCTTCCGAAAGAAGTTGTTGTTGTTCTTGGAGATGGCGCGGTTGCTGCGCAATTGACCGAACTTCCCTTCAACCACATATTCTTTACTGGCTCTCCCGCAGTTGGAAAACTTGTTATGGCGGCAGCAGCGAAAAATTTGACAAGCGTTACCTTAGAGCTTGGAGGAAAATCTCCTGTGGTTATTGGAAAAGATTACAACTTAGAAGACGCTGCAAAGAAAATTCTTTGGGGAAAATATACCAATGCTGGACAAACGTGCATAGCTCCGGATTACGTTTTACTTCCGAAAGGAAAGTCAAAGGAATTTACCGAACATTTAAAAACACATTATCATTCGAAGTACACAGTAGACGGAACATTGAATTCAGACGAGGTGGTGTGTATTGTTTCGGAAAAACATTACGCTCGCCTCTCTTCTCTGGTTGAGGAAGTTCGAAACACCGGTGGAACAATTCTCTTCGAAGGCTCGCATAAGCCAACCGAACGTTTATTCGGTTTATCGGTGGTTGGCAACGTCTCGGAAGAAACGAAAGTTTCGAAAGAAGAAATCTTCGGGCCCATTCTTCCGCTCTTCGAATACGAAACCGTTGAAGAAGCAGTAGACTTTATTCGCAGCAAAGACAAGCCTTTGGCGCTGTATGTATTTTCTCACAGCAGAAGTGAACGCAAATTCATCACAAGAAATACGTGGTCAGGCGGAGTAACCATAAACGATGTGTTCTTGCACATCAGCGATGTGCGCATGCCCTTTGGCGGAGCTAATTTTTCAGGAATGGGATACTCACACGGCTACCACGGATTCCTTGAGTTTTGTCACTTGAAATCTGAAGTGCATGTTAGCCGAATCTTCAATTCAACTTCATTTATTTACCCACCCTATAAAGGGAAAGAATGGTTGGCGAAGATTTTAAGAAGGTTTATGTAATTACCAAAACTTCGGAAAGAATCGCGGTGTGCTTTTGATGTAGTCTTTGTAGGTTGCGTATTTCGTATTTGAAATACCCTCGCTGAAGTCTGCGCTTCCTTGAAACAACAAGACCAAAAGAATTGCGCCAACTAAACTTCCATTCAACCAATTGCCGCTTCCACTTCCACTGAAGAAAAAGAAGGTAATCCAAATGGCTTGCTCACAAGCATAGTTCGGATGGCGCATCAACTTCCAAAGACCAGTGTGCACAAAGCCTCTTGAGTATGGCAGTTCGTTGTTATTTCCGGCTTTAATTCGTCTATGCTTTTCATTCTGAAAATTCCATTGCTGCTGATCGGCAGTAGTTTCAACAATTAAAAAGAAAAGTAAAAAGCCTGCAATAATATAGTCCGAAGTACCTAGAGGAGCTATCGCACTTTTGTGCGCATAGATGGCCGGAACGGTGATTAACCAAATAAGAATATTTTGATAAAATGAAATGAAGAACAAATTGAACAATCTCCATTTCCACTTCGAATTAAACATTGGCATTTTGCGAAGCACTTCCCAACGGTAATCCTCTTCCCCACTCCAAAACTTCCATGAATAAGCGCCTCTTCTTGAAAAGTTATACGTCAATCGAGCGCCCCACAGGGTTACCAGGACTGCCATTAAAACAAAACGCGGATGGTAGTTTGTGAGGTGCGCGTATTCCCAAACGTAAATGATTGGAACCACGCTCCAAATTTTATCGACCTGACTGCAATTGCCTGTTAATTCTGCTAACACAAAACACAAGGTTGCAACTACCAAAGCAGAACCTCCGCCAACTTTAATCAAATGCCATTGCATTTCGGTTAAGCTTGGATCTAGATAATAGGCCACCAGCGGAAGGCCAACCAAAGCAAGAATTAAGAGAAGGATAGTTTTAATCATATTTACTGAATTTCAACCAAATGAATATCATAGACTACAGCGGCGTTCATGGGAATTTTCCCTTCGCCTGTTAAACCAAAAGCGCGATAAGAAGGAAGGACGAATTTCGCGCGGTCGCCTTTTTTCAAGAGCAACATGGCCTCGTGTAATCCGCTTTCCACATTGTCGTGTCCAATTTTCACCGGAACTTTTTCTCCGGGTTTACTTTTGTAAACTACGGTTCCGTCTAGCAAAGACACTTCGTATTCAACCAAAGCAATTTGCTCTGACTTCACGGTTTCACCAGAACCTTGTTCATAGATCCAATAGTGAATGCCTGTTCCTGTAATGGTTGTAGGCCATTGTTTGTCGGCAACAAATTTTTGAATACGCTCTTTCTCTTGTGCGTGAAAATTTCTATTCTGCGCAATGAGCATGGAATCTATTTGCGCTTGCGTCATTTGTTGCACAGTCTTTTTGTCTTGCGAACAACTGTCGCAGCTCATGAGTATAGCCGCGAAGGCAAAAACGAGGTAGGCGTATTTCATTAGATTTCTTCTTTTTCCAATAACTCAATAAACTTCGCAATCGTATGTTCAAGCGATTCATGCAAGCGCGCGCCAGCTGCATTCTTGTGTCCACCCCCATTGAAATGCGCGCGCGCCATTTGATTCACATCACGCGTTCCTTTACTTCTGAAACTGATACGAACGCAATCTTCGTCTTCTCTGAAAAACGCAGCAATGGTCGTTCCTTCAACACTTAACGCCATATTCACTAATCCTTCTGTATCGCCTGACTGTGGCTGAAACTGATCGAGCTTTTCTTTGGTAATGGCAATGAATGCAGCCTTGTATTCTGGAAGCACAGTCATGCACTCTGACAGCGCATATCCCATTAAACGCAAGCGATCCACACGCTGTGAATCCAATACGTTTTCATGCACCATATGCGGCTTCAAGCCTTTGCGCATGAGCCATGCTGCTATCTCGTGTGTTTCTGGACTCACACTTGGAAAGCGAAACGACATGGTGTCGGTCATAATTCCACAGTAAATGGCTTGAGCCGTTGGAACATCTATGAGCTCCAACCAATTCATTGCGCCAGCGAAATGAAAAACCATTTCACATGTGCTACAAATACTTGTGTCTGAATAGACCACATCGGGGAACGTGGCAGGCTGTTCGTGGTGATCGATTAAAATGAAAGGCTTGTTTCCAACTTGAGCGTCTAACATCTTCTTCACCCCCTCGCCAATTCTTCCCAAATGGTTGTAATCTAAAATGAAAATAGCATCTGCTTCTTCAATGCGTTTGGCCGTTTCTTCCGATTGCTCTTTGCATACGACCACGTATTCATTTCCCGACAACCAACTCAAATAAGTTGGTGCATGGTCTGGAAGCACTATGGTAACTTCCTTTCCCAACTTCACCAGCATTTGCGCCATGGCGCATGAAGAACCTACAGCATCGCCGTCTGGCGAGATGTGTGTTGAAATAACTATTTTTTTCGCTGAATCGACAATGGATTTTGCCTTCGCGAGTTCATCACTGTTCAATGTGCATTTTAACATGCTTCAAAGGTAATGCGTAAAGAAGAATTCGTTGTATTTTGGCAAGATGAAATCGGCAGCCATATTTTTTCTCGCGTTTTTTACCCTAGCCCTTCAAGCCTCTGCACCGCTCGTTCACAAATTCTATTTAAGCAATACATCTATAGAATTCAATGCCCAAACGAGAGCCATTGAAATTACTTCTAAGATTTTCACCGACGATTTAGAGCATGTCTTAGAAAACAAGAACTCGCGCTACCAAGCGCTTTATCCGCAAACTCCAGAAGTGTATGAATGCGTAAAGAAATACATAGGAGACAACCTCAGTCTGCAGGTAGGAGGAAGAAATGTAGTCTTGAATTTCTTGGGGTATAGCGCAGACAACGACATGACTACCTTGTTCATTGAAGGAAGTTATTTCGAACCCAATTCAGTTATTGTAACGAATACAATTTTACTCGACCTTTACACCGATCAGCAAAACATTGTTGAAGTTCGATGGAACGGACAAACAAAGCGCGAGTACTTCACCAAAGACAAAAAACAATTTCAATTCATTCCATAATGCGAAAGAAAGAGGCGGCTGACTATGTGCGAATTGAATTGGAAAAACTTTATCCAGAGACACCCATTCCTTTGGATCACTCCGATGCGTTTACTCTATTGATCGCGGTGTTGCTTTCGGCTCAATGCACAGACGCTCGAGTGAATACCATCACGCCTCACCTCTTCAAACGCGCGAACAATCCGTTCGACATGATTAAATTAAGCATTGAAGAAATTCGAGAAATAATCAAACCATGCGGGCTCTCTCCGGCAAAGAGTAAAGCCATCTTCAACCTTTCGCATATTCTTATTAACGAACACAACGGTGAAGTCCCTGCTTCGTTCGAATCGCTAGAAGCCTTGCCTGGCGTAGGACACAAGACCGCAAGTGTTGTCATGTCTCAGGCGTTCGGTGTTCCTGCCTTCCCTGTAGACACCCACATTCAGCGATTGATGACCCGTTGGAAGTTAACCAACGGAAAGTCTGTTGAACAAACCGAACGCGACGCGAAGAAATTATTTCCTGAAGAAAGTTGGAACAAACTTCATCTTCAAATTATTTTTTATGGTAGGGAATACTCACCTGCTCGCGGTTCACTGAAAAATGATTTCATAACACAGACATTGAATCCTAAATTATTCAACTCATGGGATTAAGAAATAACTACAGACGGGGCATGCCTTTTCTCGAGGTGCTCTCCAAAGACCTTGAGTGCCTTATTCGAGAAAGCTACTACTTTTTTCAAAATAACGGAAAGCTTCCGGTTTGGGTTGCGGCGCCTACCTATCCAAGCAAAAAAACAACACTTTCGAAAATAGCGAGATTGAATCGTGTGCGATTAACCAATAAGATGGTAAGTAATCCAGATGTGATTATTTATTTTGAAAACGTGACCTACGGTAGCGCCAGTTCTCTTCGCCGAAAATACCCGAAAGCACGAATAATTAATGTGAACTGTCCCGACATTTCAAAGGAACGCGTGCACGTGGTTCACCTTGAAGCATTGGGCTATTCGATGAACTTGAATCCAAAAACGTATATTGGGGTTGCTGTAGAAAAGAGCGATGAAAACGCTGTTCACGATGGGCAGGAAGTCATGTGTCCTGTTTCATTCCCCAAAACAGACGCCGTGTATCAGAAGGTTCTAGACAACACAAACGAAGCTGGCGAATACGTAGACATTCGCGTTCCTGTTATACAAGGAAAAATTCCATTGGTGTATTTAAAGTTCAAAACGAAAAAAAACCGTTTCACCAACAAAGCGCACCGTGCGACTTTGCACAAACCTTCAGAGATATTTTCGGAAGAAGAAATTTTACAAATTGAAAAATATGCGAATGCGATGAAAGTCGATTTTTGCGAATTTGATGTTTTGCGTCACAAGGGCAACAAGAAAATTTACATCATAGATGTGAACAAGACTCCATATGGACCTCCCGAGCCTTTGAAAAAAAGAGAACAGGAAAAAGCTCTCAAGATCTTGTCAGAAGCGTTTATGCAGTTGATTAACGCTAAAGCGTAATGGAAGAAATTCTGTTTGAAAGCGATTCGTCGAAGGGCACTTGAACTTTAATGTAATTTTCTGTAAAACCAGAAATCTTTCCTTCGTCGTTCACCGACTCCCACAATACTTTGGCTTCAGTGCCTTTAAACGACGCGTCAAAAGACGCGCGTTTCTTAGCGCTTAACAAGCGTAAGATTTTATTTCGCTCGTTGCGAACTTCCATGGGGACAATGTCTTCAATACGAAGTGCTGTCGTGTTCGGACGCTCACTGTAGGTGAATACGTGCAAGTATGAAACGTCCAAATCTTTTAAAAATTCTACGGTCTCGTTGAAGTGCTCGTTGCTTTCTCCGGGAAAACCAACAATTACATCTACTCCAATGCACGCATGCGGCATGGCTTTCTTAATGCTTTCAATTCGTTCGCGATACAAATCGGTTCTGTATCGGCGACGCATGCCCTTCAAAATATCGTCGCTTCCACTTTGAAGTGGAATATGAAAATGCGGCATGAAATGTTTCGAAGTTGAAACGAATGTTATGATCTCGTTCGTCAAAAGATTCGGTTCAATGCTGCTGATTCTGTAACGCTCTATTCCGTCTAACTCGTCTAACTTTTGAATCAAATCCAACAACGTTTCGTTGTGCGCAGTTCCGAAATCTCCAATGTTCACACCGGTAAGAACAATTTCCTTTGCCCCGCCGGCAATGGCCTTCTTCGCTTCTTCCAACGTGGCTTCCACATTGGCGCTTCGCGATCTTCCTCGTGCCAAAGGAATGGTGCAAAACGCGCAGAAATAATTGCATCCGTCTTGAACTTTCAAAAAAGTTCGCGTTCGATCTCCAGAAGAAAACGACGGAATGAATTCCTTCACGTCTTTGATTTCCCCTGCGAAAATCTTTCCCTCCGATTCGTCGTACTCTTTGATGCGCTCAATCAAATTGAATTTTTCATTCGCGCCCAACACCACATTCACTCCTTCAATCTTCGAAATTTCTTCGGGTTTCAATTGCGCGTAACATCCAATAACTGCAATGAAGACATTCGGATTCGAGCGCTTCGCTCTGCGAACGGTATAGCGACATTTCTGATCGGCTTCATCGGTAACGCTGCAGGTGTTAATGACCAAGACATCCGGACCTTCTTCCAATTCTACTCTTCCATATCCTTGTTCTTGAAAATCACGTGCAAGCGTGCTCGACTCTGAAAAATTGAGCTTACATCCGAGTGTATGAAATGAAAATGTTTTAAAATCTCTCATGACTTCTTCGCTTTTGGAACTGCTCTTAAACGAAGCTCCATTATTCCCAACAACACATCTACCGGGTTATTAAACGAAATCTCATAGGTATAAACGCCATGATCTTCGTATTGCTTATTCGCATCTAGTAAATGTTCAATGTCTCCAATATCGCCGCTAATGTCACCAACAAATCCATCCTTGTCTCTTATTTCAACAATCACATCGCGCGGAACTACAACGCCCTGTTCTGAAATTTCTTTCATGTGTAACTCCAATTTATCGAAAGGAAAAAGCGTGGTATAACGAACATCTAAATACAACTCGCACGGTTCTGCGTTTTCACGAATATCTAACTTCAACGAAACGGGCTCGCTCTTTTTCCATTGAAGACTTTCGTCGAATTCAAATTTCGCTTCTGCAATAGGAGCTGGATCGCAACCCGCCATTCCAAAAGCAACTAAGAATAAGAAGAAAAAGCCTTTTCTGAACATGCGGCAAATTTACAAGAAGAAGCGCAGTGTAATTCCTGAATAAAAATTTCTTCTTGCCATCGGATTAAAGAACTTCCCATACGACGCGTTCAATTGATAGAATGTAGTGTAGGTTGTATTTAAAACATTGTTTACTCCGACGTTTATATTCAACGTGCCAATAGATCGAATGCGTTGCACCAAGTCGTAATCGCCTGCAACTTCGTCGCGCTTGACAAACGAATGTCCGTAGGTCAATTCAGAATTCAAAACATTCCTCGCGGCCGACCAATCGGTATGCGCGGAATTCAGCGGAGCCTTGTCTGTCCATTGATTGGTTGCACCTATTCCGAATCCTTTATCAATCTTGAAATTCACTCCGCCGTTGCATTGCGCCATAGGCATTCCAGGCATGCGACCGGTTCCGCTTTCTCCTTCCAATTGATAGTTCGTCCACGAACCACTGGTCCATGTCTCTAAAGTAGACCTCTCAAATTCCCATGTCTTCCTTGCTGAAACTTCCAAGCCCTGTTGAACCAACTTTCCTGCGTTGATGTAGGTTGAATAGTAGCCGTTGTACAAGCCTGCCTTCGGTACAATTGCATCTTTAATTTGCTGATCGTAGACACTCATTTCAACGAACCACAACTTCCCTGCACCCTTCACACCGAATTCAACATTACGCGCAAATTCATTTTTCAAATTCGTATTTAACAACTGATTCGAATAATCGTATTGCTCAAACACCGTAGGCGCGCTGCTACCCGTGCTGTAGTTTCCGAAAGCGTTCCAATCTCCATTTTTCTCACTTTTCAAAAGCGAGTAACTGATTCCAACATTCGGATAAAGCCTTGCTTGCGGATTCGCGTTGGTATAGGCTTCCACCGCAACCACTTGCTGCGCGGCGTCTTTAGAGGTTCCTGTTATTCTTGCTTGGGTGTTGTTCAATCCAACAGAAGCCGTCGCGAACAATCGTTTCGCCACTTCCGCTTCCACCTGATAGAAAAAATTCGAGGTGATGTAATCCACGTTGAAGTTGTATTTCGAAACACCGTTCGAAGCGCCGTTCAACAATCCGAATTCATTCAAGTGAAACGTTTCAAACTGCATTTCTTCTCCCAACGAAGTCTTCAACTTAACAGGAAACTTTCCATTTTTATTTAAGTCGAAAGCTTTCGACAACAACGCTCGTTGACCTTTTCCAACGGCAGATTCATCTTTGTATCCGCTTGAAGCTGCAGAGGTTCCGTATGGATTTATTTTTTCGGTTTGAAAGAGATTCGCTGAAAGCTCAAGTAAAAAATTCTTTTTCGAAAGATATTCTCCTGAATATCCAATCATGTCTCTCGATCGATCGACGTGTGCGTTATTCGCTACGCTGAACGCATTGGCCTGACGCGGATCTACAGCCATTTGAGAGGCTGAAATGGCACCCGGCAATTCCCAATAACCTTTGTATCGCATGGCCATAACGTAATGCTTCCAGCGTTTGGTGTTGGCTGAAAACTCCAGAAGCGTTTGCTCTTTCTTATTCGCTTCTTGCTTGCGGTAGCCGTTCGTTTCTTGATTCACTTGGCTCACCATTAAACTGAAACCGTTCTTGCTTGCTCCAGCCTGATAAACCGTTTTGTTGTATCCAAATTCACCGTGTTCGAATTGCGCCTTCGCAAATACAGTCTGGTTCAAAGAATAAGGTGTGAACAAAATAATTCCGCCTGTTCCATTTCCCCATACCCCACTGCCCGGACCTTTCAGAATATTCGCATTGGCTACGTTCGACGGATCCACTATTTCCAATGGCGTTTGCCCGTCTGCGCTGGTCATTGCAATTCCCTTCCAATACATCTTCACATTTCGAATGGTGGTCGGCGCTCGGTAAAAACTTCCTCGAATATTCAATCGTGTACTTCCTCCATAACCGCGCGAATCGTAAGACACTCCGCTCACAGAATTGAATGCATTTTGAAGCGAAGATCCATCTCCGTAGTGCTGCCCAATTTTCGAAATACCCACACTTGCAGGCGTGCTCAAATTGCTACGCTTGTTGCTATACCCAATAACAGTCAATGCCTCCATCTGCTTTGAAATCGGATTCATGTCCAGTCGAATCACTTCATTCTTTTTAAACTCTATATCCTTGCTCAAGCAATATCCTCTTTCGGAATAACCCTCAGCAAAAAAATTGACACACTTTCTGATTTTACAGTAAACAGAAACTCTACCCAACTCGTTGCATTGAAATGTTTGATTCCCAACTTGAGCCTTTGCCTGAATTGGATATCCAGTATAGCTGTCATAAACTTCAATGGTCACTAAAGCTGAATCTTCAAGGACTTCATAGCCCATATCTTTTCGAACGATCTGAGCAAACAATAGGTTACTCACGAAACAAAAACAGCAAAGTGAAATCCACTTTGCTGTCTTCGAAATAAAAATATTCTTCATTTATTATTGAACGATAAACGTTTTTGATGTTGTTCCAATG
>CALCNZ010000037.1 GCA_937897625.1 uncultured Flavobacteriales bacterium | reverse complement strand
ACCATTCAATACTTTCAGCGATACGCAACCTACAATGGAAGCAGCCCCTACAGAACTCCAGCACTTATGCAACTTCTTCCGCATGTAGAGCAAGGAATAGGCGCCTTCATTCCAGATAAAGGAATGTTTGACATCACGCGTCAGTTGTTCGAATTGGCGAATCGTCAAGGCGTTGATTTTATCTTCAATTCAAAAGTGAACGAAATTATTATTGAAGAAAAAAAAGCCATTGGCATTCGATTCAATTCCAATCAACTGGAAAAAGCAAATGTAGTCGTTAGTAATATGGATGTGTTTCCTACTTACAAGAAGCTATTACCTAAGGAAAGAGAACCTAAAGTTATATTAAACCAAGAGAAATCTTCTTCAGCACTTATTTTTTATTGGGGCCTGAAAGACTTCGTGAACAAATCGTTAAGTATACACAATATCTTTTTTTCGGCAGATTACATTGATGAATTTAAGAATATATTTGAAACTGAAACACTAGCGAATGACTTAACCGTGTATGTGCACGTTACTTCAAAGCATATTGCATCAGATGCTCCAGAGAACGGAGAAAATTGGTTTGTTATGGTTAATGCACCCAATAACAAAGGTCAGGATTGGGATGAGCTTGTTACAAGAACAAGAAAAAATATTATTCAGAAATTGGAGAGCATGTTAGGAGAAAAATTCGAAGATAAAATCAGTTGTGAGCACGTTTGGAGCCCTCGTGGTATTGAGGCCGATACCTCATCTCATTTGGGCGCGCTTTACGGCAACGCCTCGAACTCTTCAAGCGCAGCTTTTTTTAGACATCCCAATGACTCTCCAAAAATTAATGATTTGTATTTTGTTGGTGGTAGCGTACACCCTGGCGGGGGAGTGCCTTTGGCAATTCTATCCGCGAAAACAATGACCGAACTTATTAAGTAATTATTACAATGATTTCTACCGATCTGCATAAAAACAAAAAGCTTAAAGCCTTCGCAATTGTTTGGATTATGTTGGTCCATTTTTTCGGAATCATTGGGATTTATTTTTTACCCAATTGGTTTCTTCCTTCAACACCGTTCGTAATTCTCATAAGTGCTGTTGTGGTTTTTCTTCGTTATGAAAAATACCGGGAGTCTCGCTTAATTGCATTCGTTGTTATCTCAATTCTCGGTTTTTTAGTTGAAGTATACGGTGTTCATTCAGGAAATTTATTTGGCACCTATACCTACGGAAGCAACTTAGGTTGGAAACTTTTCGGAGTACCCTTGATCATTGGCGTGAATTGGGCAGCACTAATTATGGTTGCGCAGCAGCTAACCACACACTACATAGGAATTAACAATCGTTTTTTTTCGGCAATATCTGTCGGAGTTTTAATGACCATGTTTGACTTACTCCTTGAAGTGCTTGCACCTCAATTCGATTTTTGGTCGTTTACACACATGAATTATGCTCCCATGCAAAACTTCATAGCGTGGTTCTTAGTCTCGTTTTGTTTTGGATTATACAGTTACTCGCATTTTAGAAATCAGAATAGAACTGCTGTTCTTTATGGAATAGCACAACTGGTATTCTTCATGGCCCTCGGGATATTGGTCATTTAATTGGTTAACGCCCGAAGATCTTGTTCTGTAATAATTGGAATCTTTAAATCCTCAGCCTTCTTCAATTTCGCGGGACCCATATCTGCCCCCGCGACTACAAAAGTTGTTTTCGATGAAATGCTTCCAACCACTTTTCCTCCGTGCTGCTCAATAAATTCTTTTATTCCATCACGAGAAAACGTTTCGAAAGTTCCACTCACCACAAGGCTCTTTCCTGACAAGGCATTTGAAAGTAAAACTTCGTCTTGCTCGTTTATGTTGAATTGAAGTCCAGCTGCAATGAGCTTATTCACCACAATTGAATGCTCTTCTTTGGATAACCAAGATTGAATGGAGCGCGCGATGATTTCTCCAACTTCATCAATAGCACACAATTCTTCAAAAGAAAGTGTTTTCAAATTTTCGAAAGATTTCACAGCCCGAGCTAATTTCTTAGCAACGGTTTCTCCAACATGACGAATTCCCAATGCGAACAATACCCTTTCAAATGGAACTTGTTTACTTGCTTCCAATCCATTCAATAAATTCTCAACGCTTTTCGCTTGAAGCGAACGCTTTTTAATTTCTTCTCCTTCTTCACCCACCTGAAATTCCAGTCCGATCAGTTGATCATAGGTTAAGGAATACAAATCTCCAGCATCTTGAATCAATCCTGAAGAGAGCAATCCAGAAACGGTCTCTGTTCCTAATCCCTCAATATTCATGGCTTTTCTGGAAATGAAGTGCTCCAATTTTCCAATGAGTTGTGGACGACATTGCGTGTCATTTGGACAATAATGAAGTGCTTCTCCTTCTAGACGCACCAAAGGGGTATTGCACTCAGGACAATTGGCTATGTATTCATGCATGCTCTCAGCACCGCGCGGTTGCGAAGTATCAACAGCCGTTACTTTCGGAATAATTTCGCCTCCTTTTTCCACCCAAACAAAATCACCTACACGAATGTCTAATCGTTCTATCTGATCCGCATTGTGTAGCGAAGCGCGCTTAACCGTTGTACCAGCCAATTGAATAGGAGAGAGGTTCGCAACGGGTGTTATGGCTCCTGTTCTTCCAACTTGATAAGTAATACTTAACAATTTGGTTCTAATGCTTTCTGCTTTGAATTTAAATGCAATGGCCCATCGAGGACTCTTGGCTGTCATGCCCAATTCGTCCCACAGCTGAACCTCATTTACCTTAATAACAATTCCATCTATTTCGAATGGAAGGCTTGTTCGATGTTCATCCCAAAAAGCAATGAAACCCATAATTCCTTCAACACTTGAAGTAGTTTCTATCATTCTTTTGGAAGAATCGGGTGTTTTAAATCCCCATTCGCGTGCGTGATTCACCCGTTCACTGTGCGTTTCAATTGCAGAATTATTATTTACAAAGTATAAAAAGCAATCGAGTTTGCGTTTCGCAACTGCTTTAGAATCTTGCTGCTTAAGGGTTCCAGCAGCAGTGTTTCTTGGATTTGCATACAATTCTTCACCGGCTTCGGCGCGTTCTTCGTTTAGTTTTTGAAAGACAGCCTTCGGCATAAAAATTTCACCACGAATTTCAAATTCAGAAGGGTAATCACCTTTCAATTGCAGTGGAATACTCGAAATGGTTCGAACGTTCGCAGTTACATCTTCACCCACAGAACCATCTCCGCGCGTAACAGCTTTTTGTAACTGACCGTTGTTGTA
>CALCNZ010000036.1 GCA_937897625.1 uncultured Flavobacteriales bacterium | reverse complement strand
TATCTTGCTCTGTACCACATGTTGTCTTCGTCGTACTGAATGTTGAAATTGTACTGGTTGTTCGAAACAATGGAAACTCCTTTGTCTGCGCGCATAATACTTGCGCGCAATGAGTACGACTCATAAATATGCTTTTGAACATCAACTGACGTTTGATCAACAATTACGGGCCAAGCACTTTCTGCTGTTTTGAAATCAGACCACGCCAATTGTTCCTTCGACTGTGCGTATCCCTTTTCCCACAAGGCGTATAGCTTGTTAATTGAATTGAGCGTGCTATCCAATACTTGCGCGTTCGCCGATGAAAAACCTAGGCTTAGGATTCCAAAAAGTATGTATTTGTTGCACTTCATTCTTAACAACAAATATTGAGGGATTCAAAAATTGTTTTAAAAATGAAACGACGATATACAAACAGGTTCATGTTATTAAACCACTTCAGTAACAAACATCGAATTGTTCATTTCATTCAAAACAAAAAAGAGGACCGAAGTCCTCTTTCCAAATTGTCCAAAAAAATCAATTAACGCAAGATGCTCTTTCCTGGGAAATAAGCCATCTTTCCTAACTCTTCTTCTATGCGCAATAACTGATTGTATTTTGCAATACGATCTGAGCGAGAAGCTGAACCTGTTTTAATTTGTCCAGTATTCAGCGCAACGGATAAGTCTGCAATAGTTGTGTCTTCTGTTTCACCACTTCTGTGAGACATTACCGAAGTATATCCAGCGCGATGTGCCATGTTTACCGCATCAATCGTTTCTGTTAAAGAACCAATCTGATTCACCTTAACCAAAATACTATTTGCAATTCCTTCTTCGATTCCGCGAGAAAGACGGTTCACATTCGTCACAAATAAATCGTCACCTACCAATTGAGTGGTATCACCCAACTTCTCTGTCATTAATTTCCATCCATCCCAATCGTCTTCTGAACATCCGTCTTCAATCGTAACAATCGGATAACGCTTCGTCCAATCTGCCCAATAATCTACCATTTGAGCGCTTGTTAAATGCTCACCAGTAGATTCTAAGTGATACAATTTTGTTTCTGGATTGTAGAACTCCGTAGAAGCGCAATCCAATCCCAAGACAATGTCTTCTCCTGCTTTATACCCTGAAGCTTCAATGGCCTGCATAATGGTCTGAAGCGCTTCTTCGTTACTGTTGAAGTTCGGAGCGAATCCGCCTTCATCACCAACGTTCGTCATGTGACCTTGTTTCTTCAAGACAGCTTTCAGATGATGAAAAACTTCTGCACCCATGCGTAGGGCTTGACTAAACGTCTCAGCACCTACAGGAAGGATCATGAACTCTTGAACATCTACTTTGTTGTCGGCGTGCGCACCTCCGTTAATAATGTTCATCATTGGAACCGGAAGCGTGTTCGCGCTAACCCCACCAATGTATCTGTAAAGACTCAATCCAGATGTTTCTGCTGCTGCTTTTGCAACCGCCAATGAAACTCCTAAAATTGCGTTCGCTCCTAATACACTTTTGTTATCGGTTCCGTCAATGGCGCACATGGCCATATCTATGAGGTTCTGTTCAAATACAGAGGCTCCTTCTAATTCCTTATTCAATACTTCATTTACATTTTGAACGGCACGCATAACGCCCTTTCCTAAGTATTGCGTTTGATCACCGTCGCGAAGCTCAACAGCCTCGTGCATTCCAGTGCTTGCTCCTGAAGGAACAGCAGCGCGACCAACAGTGCCTTGGTCTGTTATTACATCAACTTCAATTGTTGGATTACCTCTCGAATCGAGGATTTGTCTTGCATGAATGTGCGCAATATTTGCCATAGGAAATTGTATTTCAAGCAAAGATAAACAAGACCAATGAATTACTTAGTGTAATTTTTACACTAAGTTCTATCTCCCTGTTCTTTTAGCTCCGCCTCGACTACTCTTTCCGGAGTTTCCGCGACTGCTGCTTCCTTTGCTCGGTCCATTTCGAAAGGTACGTTCGCCTGGCTTCGCGTGAGATTTACTTCCCGATTTAAACCTTGGCTTCGACGAAGATGGCGAAGATGCTGAAGTACTTGTTCTTGGCTTGGGTCTGGGCCTTGGCTTGGGCTTCGGTTTGTCTCCTTCGCTGGAAGCTTTTTTCTCTGGAGCTTCTGATTTCGATTTTTCCAAATACTTATTCAACAGCCTCATTTCATCTTCTTCCAAAGGTCTGAACTCACCCAACTGAAGCCCTTGCAAGCCAA
>CALCNZ010000035.1 GCA_937897625.1 uncultured Flavobacteriales bacterium | reverse complement strand
GGATTAACGGAAAGGTGAAGTGCCTGCCCATCGGGCCCCATGTACATTCCAACACCTTCAGGAATAGCCAAACAAATAATTCCAAGCGTTGCAATGCCCGGATAATTTCCATTGAGCGCCAAGAGGTAACTTCCCAATAAAGTAGAAACAGAAGAGTGAAAAGCGAAGCTATGGTCTTTGCTAAATCCTAATTTAAAACTGTAATTCAAAGTGAAACGATCTTTGAAAGGCGCAAAAATGTCCGTCCCAATAGAATAGAAACTCGACTTATTGTAGGTCAGATTTTCAAACGTAATTCCTCCGTACATTTCATTTTGGCCATGAGCAAGTGCGGAACTAAAGGAAAGAATTCCCACAAGAACGAGTAATCTGAAAAACTTCATTCTTCAAAAATACACGAATGAATAGATAATCTCATTAACTTGCATACCAAATTAAATTTCAATGAAACGTAAACATATTGTACTTCTTGGAGCGAGCTTATTGGTATTGAGTTCGAATGCAATGGATCAAGGAGATAAAAAGAAGAAACCAAAGGACGAGCCGAAGAAATCGACCGTTGTTTTAACCAACGAAAATGATAGTTTGTCTTACGCAATAGGAGTAAGTATTGCCAATAACATAGCTTCAAGTGGAATTGTTGGTTTGAACGAAAATATCATGGGGCAAGCTATTTTGGATCATGCGAACAAAGCAAACCAACTTCCAAATGAAATGGTAGACCCGTACATTCAAGGAATATTAGCAAGAAGAGAATCAGAAAAAGCATCTAAAAATATGGAAAAGGAAACAACGTTTTTAAAGGAGAATGCAGCGAAGCCTGGAGTAATAACAACCGCTTCAGGTCTTCAATACAAAGTTATTCGTGAAGGAATTGGATTGTCTCCAGACGACAACGACACCATTGTTGTTCACTACAAAGGATCATTGGTAGACGGCACAACTTTCGACAGCTCTTATGAGCGCAACGAGCCAATCACAATCACTGCTGGACAAGTTATTCCAGGTTGGGGAGAAGGATTGAAGTTGATGAAAGCAGGTGGACAATACGAGTTGTTCATCCCTCAAAACTTGGCCTACGGCGAGCAAGGTGCGGGTGGAGTAATTCCTCCGTTTGCAACACTTATTTTCGAAATGGAAATCGTTGAAATTAAACCATCGAACTAAGAATTATGAAACGTTTAGCAATTTTCATAGCGCTAATAGCAATAAGCACCGCTTCATTTGCGCAAAAGAAAAAAGGTAAATCTGGCGCAACTCCGATTCTTACGCATGAAGACAGTTTGTCTTACGCATTCGGACTTTCTGTAATGGAAAACGCGAAGAGCGCAGGATTCGAAAATTTATCCGATGAACTCATAATGCAGGCTATTTTAGATAGCAAAGCAGGAAAATCTAAATTGGAAAAAGACAAGGCTACAGGTATTATCAATTCGGAAGTGAGAAAGAACGCGCAAAAGAAAAATGAGATGAATAAAAAAAGAGGAGAAGATTTCTTAATTGAGAATGGTAAAAAGCCAGGTGTTCAAACGACTTCAACAGGATTGCAATACAAAGTGAATGTGGAAGGTCAGGGAATAAAGCCCGACAGAAACGACAAAGTAACTGTTCATTATCATGGAACCACTATCGATGGCGTAATCTTCGACAGTTCTGTGGATCGTGGAAAGCCAGCTACATTCGGATTGAACCAAGTAATACCCGGATGGACCGAAGGTCTTCAGTTGATGAAGGAAGGCTCGAAGTTTACTTTTTACATTCCTCAAGGGTTGGCTTACGGCTCAAGAGCACAAGGAAAGATTGAAGCTTTTTCAACTTTGATTTTTGAAGTTGAATTGATTAAAGTTGAAAAGGTAGATTAACATTTTCCTTTTTGAACAGATTGAACAGCACTCATTGAGTGCTGTTTTTTTTTGATAAAAATCAGTCTTCAGAAACGCCAATTTAATTATCTTGCATTACCTAAAAGTCAGCAAGGACAACTTATTGTTTGCACTTGCTGTCATTACCTAGACCTTAAATCTGAAACTTTGAAGAGATCGTTACTTGTATTGTCTTTTATTTTCCTTTTACAACAGGTTCTGTTTTCTCAGGACAGTTGCAACGGTGCTGCACCATTTTGTACATCAACAGGTGTAACTTATCCTGCAGGAGTAGATAACGGCGATGCTGTTGTTGGACCTGACTATGAATGTTTGCTTTCTCAGCCAAATCCAGCTTGGTACTATTTGAATATTTCTCAAGCCGGTAATATTAACATTACACTAACCAACAGTGCGGATGTAGATGTTGATTTCATTTGTTGGGGGCCGTTCAGTAATATTACATGTAACAATGGATTGTTGACGAGCAATGCAGATCCCTTGTTTGGCTGTTTGGGATATCCTTGTGGAAATGTGGTTGACTGTAGCTTCGATCCGCAATCAACTGAAGTAGTAAATATTCCTGGTGCGCAGGTGGGAGAGTGGTACATGTTAATGGTAACCAACTATTCCAATATGCCTACAGATATTTCGGCATTGCAGACGGGCGGTGGCGGAGCCACTAACTGCAACATTCTATGCACATTCAACGGCATAACTGCGAGATCGGAAGAGCACACG
>CALCNZ010000034.1 GCA_937897625.1 uncultured Flavobacteriales bacterium | reverse complement strand
AAAGTTAACTTTTAAATCTTGAAAGTAAACCTTGAGTTTCGAACATATTCATTTCACGTGCCCTTATATTTGAGTATGCTAAAACAATTTCCCTTCACCCCTATTCTCGGTTGGTCAGTGAGCCGTTTCGATACGTTTTCCTTTTGCAAAAGAAAATACTATTATTCCTACTACGGAAAATTCGACAAAGAATTTCCCTTGGTGAAAATTAGTCAACTGAAAGCGCTTACCACTGAAGCGCTTACCATTGGCAGCCTTGCGCACGACGTGATTGAAGCCATTTTGAATAGACTTCAAAAATCGACAGATGTGATAGATGCAGATCGAATGAAATCCTTCGTGAAGCAACAGGTTCAGAAGTACATGCTCGACAAAGTGTTTTCTGAAATTTACTACAAGGAAAAAGAAGCTATTGATGAAAACTATATTGCAGAAAGCGTTTTCAACGCCGTCATGATTTTTGTCAATTCAGAACGTTTTGAATGGGTGAAGAACCTTCCAGAAAGTTCCAAACAACAATGGATCATTGAGCCCGGTGGATATGGCGAGACACGCATTCAAACCGATCGCGGTGAATTGAAGGCTTATTGTAAGGTAGACTTTATGCTTCCCGATGGGAAAGACATTTACATTCTCGATTGGAAGACCGGAAAGGCCGATGAATACAAACACCGCAAACAGTTGATCGGATACTCGCTATTCGCGTCCTTTCATTTCGAAAATAAATTCGACCGAATCATTCCAATTCTCGCCTACTTGAAAGGTGAATACAGTGAAGTCGTTCCCGAAATATCTCAAGACGACATTGAAAATTTCAAGGACGACATGTACGCCGAAACAAGAGCCATGCAACAATTGAATCTCGATATTGAAAACAATACACCCGTTGGCAAAGACGAATTCACTCAAACGGAAAGTGAGAGCAAATGCAAGTACTGCGAGTTTAAAGAATTGTGCGGAAGAACTTAATCTTCCTTCCGATTAAGCTTTGTAACAAACTTCTTTCGCCACACGAACAACATCTGCAACTCCTGGAAGTGCCGCATCAATCAACGTTGTAGCAAATGCAAAAGGAGTATCGGTTTGTGTAATTCTGCGAATTGGCGCATCCAAGTAATCGAACGCATGACGTTGAACGCGGTACGTAATCTCAGTTGAGATGCTCGCCACTGGCCAGCTCTCTTCCAAAATAATCAAACGGTTTGTTTTCTTTACGCTGTTTACGATGGTATCAATGTCTAGCGGACGAATCGTGCGCAAGTCAATCACTTCCAAAGAGATTCCTTCTTTCGCTAATTCTTCAGCTGCCAATAAAGCAGTCTTCATGATCTTACCGAATGAAACCAACGTTACATCTGTTCCTTCGCGCTTCACATCTGCAACTCCAATTGGAATAATGTATTCTCCGTCTGGAACCATTCCTTTGTCGCCATACATCTTTTCAGACTCCATGAAAACAACTGGATCATTGTCGCGAATGGCAGCTTTCAACAAACCTTTCGCGTCATATGGATTCGAAGGTGTAATTACCTTCAAACCTGGAACGTGCGCGTAAAACGACTCAAAGCTTTGGCTGTGGGTTGCGGCCAATTGTCCCGCTTGTCCG
>CALCNZ010000033.1 GCA_937897625.1 uncultured Flavobacteriales bacterium | reverse complement strand
TTCATTTTTTTATTCATGATTTGAATTTCCCAAAGGGAAGAGTGGGAGTAGAAACCGAAGTTGTATTTCATGGAATGAAACGGAGAGCAGACTTGGTTTTGTTTAGCCGGGAAGCCACGCCTATTTTAATTGCTGAGTTCAAAGCTCCTACCGTGAAAATAGATGAAGCGGTGTTGAGTCAAACACTGCGTTACAACTCCGTGTTAAAGGCGCCCTGGTTATTTATTTCAAACGGACACGAACATGCTTTGTGTGAGGTGAACATTGAATCGGGCTCGGGAAAATGGCACAACGAAATGTTGAATTGGCCTTTTGTGAAATAAGGTTATTTCTTGTCTCGGTTGGTTCCCGGAAGGTTTACTGTTAGATACAAACTCCAATTTCCGTAGGCTTCAGCAACATATTTTCCACTGGAAAAAAGCGGTTGAGGAAAATAACGCAATCCCAAAGCAAGCGAGCTAAAACTTATTTTTAGTGAAGAGGCCATTTGAAAATTATTGAATCCATGCGGATTGTTTTCAATTCGTTTCAATTTAAGGTCGTCAATTTTTTTTACGCCAACATATCTCGCGTTGAAGAAATAGTATCCTTCAAAGGACCACTCCAAATAGCTGTTCGTTTGACTGCCATGTTTAAAAAGGTATTTCCGAAGTCGTATGTTGGCGCTTACCGCATTCGAGCTGTATTTAGAATGGCTCCAGGAACTGTCCGGTTCAAAAGACTGAATGGGGTAGTTTGAATTTAAGCGCTGTGTTCGTCGGTAATAGCTTGTTCCAAAAACAAAAGACGACATTCTCGAAAGGTCTTTTTTGAAGGAATACCCGAATGAAAAACTTCTTCCCAATTCAAGCTTGTCATTCTTAGCAAGGTGCTTGTTGTTCGGAATGAAATTTCCAATTTCATAATAAAACGAAGAATACTTGTCTACGTTTACTCCGGTTAATTGATAGTCGCGCGTGCGCTTCATTACCGAGTCAATCGTAGATTCGAAAAGTATGGTCTGCGCATGGGTTCCCACTGAAATAAAAAAGCCAAAGAGAAATAATATAAACTGCTTCATGGCTGCGGAATAGGTATTTCAAAAAAATGCCTGTCGTAAACCACGCGCAACTTACATCCCTTGTAATCTTCTGCGGGAATAGATGCAATGACGCTGTTTTTAGGGCGAGTTACATTGTATTTAAATACTTCTCCGGTTGCTTTAACGAATTGAATAAATGCAACCGGGGCAGAGAATGTTTCGGATATTTCTGCACCATCGGATCTGGAAATAGTGAGTAGATTGTTACAGCTTAATGAATCTATTTCGGTGAATTGAACCGAATAAACATTCGGTTTTTCTTCTTCTTCAAAAAAGAAATAACTCGCTCTCGGAATACCGAAGCCGTGGGCGTAGTCGAAGTATGGAAAAAGCGATCCGCTTTTTCGAATTTCTGACCAGAGTTTTTCGGTGTTCCATTCCGGATGGAGCTGACGAACACAAGCAGCGAATCCGCATACCAATGGTGTTGCAAAAGAAGTTCCTTGAATTTGAGTGTATTTACTGTCATCTGGATAAAGCAATTCACCGGGAGCGCACACATCGGGTTTCAATCTTCCGTCTGCAGTTGGTCCGACAGAGCTGAAATTGGAAACATATCCTGTTTTAGGATAGAT
>CALCNZ010000032.1 GCA_937897625.1 uncultured Flavobacteriales bacterium | reverse complement strand
CACGACGCTCTTCCGATCTGAACAGGTGGCACAGGTGGCACGTGGTCTGTCTATCAACAAGGAACCTATTCTCCAGATGCCAACCATCGTTGGATGCCATCTATCGGTATTTCTGCAACAGGAAATATTGGTTTAGCTTACAACGTTTCAAGTTCTACAATGTATCCATCGTTGCGTTACACCGGACGTCGTGCTTGCGATCCATTGAACACGATGACCGAGCCTGAGACCGTTATTGTAGCCGGTACTGCAGCCAATGCAAGTAACCGTTACGGCGATTACAGTGCCATGGGAACAGACCCTACAGATGGTGAAACTTTTTGGTTCTCAGGAATGTACAACCCGGCAGCCGCGTGGTCTACACGTGTTGCAGCTTTTTCAATTCCGGGTTGTGCGGCTAACGTGCAATTCGCAAGCAATGCTTCTTCAGTAAATGAAAGCAGCGCAAACGTGAACAACAACTGTTTAGATTATGTGGTTGTAAATATTCCAATTTCAATAGGTGTAGCTCCAACACAAACGACAACAGCTACTGTTAACATCACCGGCGGAACAGCAACGAACAACGTTGACTATGTCGTTGCAACGCCTACAGTAACATTCAATTCAACCACAACAACGGGTAATATTGTCATCAATGTATACAACGATGATTATGTTGAAGGAAATGAAACCATTACTTTAGGATATACTCTGAATGCAAACGGAGGAAATGCACAGCCAGGTACAATCAACCAAACGGTTACTGTAACCATTAACGACGACGATGTTGCTCCATCTGGCGTGACCGTTCCAACAACGGTGTTTACGCAGAACTTCAACACTGGATTGGCTCCTTTCACAACGGTTAATCCTTCTGGAAACACGCCTTGGCAAGTGGGCTTAGCAGCGGCAGCAACAACTACAGCCTATACGGTTCCAACAACGAATACTACGCAGTTCGCTTGGATTAACGACGATGCTTGTAACTGCACACAAGCGAATGTCGATTTGAAATCGGCCGTATTCAGCTTGTCGGGTTACACAAGTGGTTCACTTACTTTCGATGCGTTTTTCTTAGGTAACACCTATCAAACGGCAACGGAAACAGCGACGGTAAAAATTTCTACCAATGGCGGAACATCGTTTACCAATTTGTTCACCATTCCGGGTAATACTGCTTGGGCGCCTTATACGGTAGACTTAACGCCTTATGTTGGAAACGCGAACTTAATGTTGTCGTTCAACTACGGCGATGGTGGTGGATGGTTGTACGGATGTTCCATTGATAATATTGTTGTTACTGGACAAGCTGCTGCAGGCATTCAAACTGCTGTAAATACAGCAGCACCAGACCAAGCTTATTTAGGTCCAAACGGGACAGTATACTTCTTCGATCCAACAACAAACAAGGTTATGATGAAGCTTCAAAACAATTCATCATTCGATTACGGTTGCGTAGATGTCATGGTCGATCGTCAAGGAACCACTCCAACGGCTATGGCTTTCACGACAAACAATACACCTGATTTTTTAATGTCGAAGACGTTCAAAGTTGTTCCAACAAACAATTCTGCAACGGGCAACTACACGATTACTCTTTACTACAAAGAGAACGAAGTTGCAGCATGGGAAACCGCGACAGGTAATAGTCGTAACAACGTTGAAATGATCAAAGTAAATGGAAGCACGAATACTATTTCAGCTGTAACTCCAGCGAACTTCGGAACGTTTACCATCGTTGATATGCCTGTAACTCTAGGCGCATTTGGAACAGATGTAACATTCACTTCAACATTCACAACTGGATTCTCTGGATTTGGAATGGGAATTTACAATGCTGCACCTGTAGCACCTGTAGCAAGTTTCACTGCTCCAACATCTGCGTGTATGAACACAACCGTTTCATTCACGAATACTTCAACGGGAACTCCAACTTCATACTTGTGGAATTTTGGAGACGGACAAAATTCAACACTCGCAAATCCTACGCACACATATGGAATGCCAGGAGTATACATTGTAACACTTACAGTAACCAATACGGTTGGAAACAATACCACCACTTCTTCGATTGTCATTCAATCTTCTGTAACCTACTATGCAGATGCAGACGGAGATGGTTACGGTAACACTGCCGTTTCTCAAACAGGTTGTGTGGCTCCAACAGGATATGTAGCGAACAACACAGATTGTAACGATGCGTCTGCAGCTATTCATCCTGGTGCTGCAGAAATTTGCAATGCCATTGATGAAAACTGTAACGGTCAAATTGATGAAGGACTTGCTGTTACGACTTATTACGCAGATGCAGATGGAGATGGATACGGAAATCCAAATGCTTCAGTTAGCAATTGCGCTCAGCCAGCGGGATACATTACAAACAATACAGATTGCTCTGACGCTTCAGCTACAGTTCATCCGAATGCAATGGAAATTTGCAACAACAACATCGACGACAACTGCAATGGATTAATCGATGATGCGAGTGGTGTAACCAGCCAACAAAACATCTCATTGTGTCAAGGAGAGTTTATTACAGTTGGAAACAACACGTACAACACGGCGGGCGTATTCACAGATGTATTGGCTTCTGCAAATGGATGTGATAGCACAGTGACAACAATTATCGACGTGATTCAATATCCGATAGTATCGTTGACATCCTCTGCGGATACCCTTTGTTCAAACTTCTTAGATATTGGACAGTTAACAGGAACTCCAGCGGGTGGTGTGTTTGGTGCGCCTGCAACGTCTACCGGAGTGGTGAATTCAGCAACTGTAGGTAATGGCGTTTACGACATCTCTTATACATATGATGTAAACGGTTGCGCAACAACACAAACTGTAACAGTTGTAGTAGATGTTTGCAGCGGTGTTGAAGAAAACAGCTTGTCCATGGTGGTTGCTTATCCTTCTCCAGCAAACGAGAATATTTCGTTCAAAGGATTAGAGTTAGGAGCGCCTATTCAGTTGTTCGACGCAACAGGAAAACTAGTTTACAGTTCGAAAGTAAACAGGGATGTTGTCAC
>CALCNZ010000031.1 GCA_937897625.1 uncultured Flavobacteriales bacterium | reverse complement strand
TATGCCAGCGCCAATTAACTCTGCTTCGGATGATTTCGCTTTCATCATTGACAAAAAGCCTGTTTTAGATAACGTATTAATGGAAGGTGTTTTCGCTTGTTACTTCTCTTCAAACCGTCCAGGTGGAAAAGGAAAAGATGATATCTGGCATGCATACGAGCGTCCATTGGAATTCACAATGACAGGTACAGCTTACAATAAAAAAACAGGAAGTACACTTTCTGGTTGTAAAGTGACTATCGTTGGTTCAGACGGATCGACTTACAATGTTGTTACCGATGCTAACGGAAGTTTCTTCCTTGATAAAACCAAAGTGAAAGTTGAAACCAAATACACCGTTGATATTCAAAAAGAAAATTTCATTGGTACAGCCGACAAGTTCTCTACAAAGGGCGCTAAAGAGTCTACCAACTACCAACAAGATTATTTCTTAATTCCTGTTGAAATTGGAAAGGAATACCCAATGCCTACAGTATTGTATCCGTTCAACAAAACCGAGTTGTTGGTGAATGACGAAGTGAACAGTGCAGACTCATTGAACTACTTGTTGAATATCTTAACTGAAAACCCAACATTTGTGGTTCAGTTAGAATCTCACACAGATGCGCGTGGTGATGTTGCGAGTAATGACAAACTTTCTCAAGGTCGTGCTGAAACTTGCGTTACTTATTTGACTTCAAAAGGAATTGCTGCAGATCGTTTAGTAGCGAAAGGAAAAGGTGAAAGCGAGCCTCGTACCATGAAGGAAGGAGATCGTTTGTCTGCAGAGACTTTCGCTGAATTCCCAGTTGGAACATTATTGGATGAAGCGTTTATAAATGCTTTAAAAGAAAACGAAGCACGCGAACGTGCACACCAATTGAATCGTCGCACAACCTTCAGAATTTTAAGAACGGACTACGTTCCAAGTAAATAGCATTAAATCAAAAGGAAGGGCTGACACTCGATGTCAGCCCTTTTTATTTATATATGAGTCAAGCCGAAAATAGATACAACAGCAGAGGAGTAAGCGCTTCCAAAGAAGACGTTCACGCTGCAATTAAGAATTTAGACAAAGGACTTTTTCCAAAAGCTTTTTGTAAGATTGTTCCTGATTACTTAACAGGAAGCGAAGAGCATTGCATTGTTATGCATGCCGACGGTGCGGGCACAAAGTCATCATTGGCCTATATCTATTGGAAGGAAACAGGTGATCTTTCTGTATGGAAAGGTATCGCCCAAGATGCCATTGTCATGAACCTAGATGACCTCTTGTGCGTGGGTGCCATTGATAATATTTTGTTGAGCAGTACCATCGGAAGAAATAAAAATCTTGTTCCGGGAGAAGTTATTTCAGCCATTATTTCTGGAACCGAAGAACTGTGCAATGAACTAGAAAAACATGGGGTAAAGATTCACACCACTGGCGGAGAAACAGCCGATGTCGGCGATTTGGTTCGAACCATTATTGTTGATTCTACTGTTGTTTGTCGCATGCGCAGAGATGAAGTTATCGACAATGCGAACATTGCTCCGGGGCAAGTGATCGTTGGATTAGCATCATACGGAAAAACAACCTACGAGTATGAATACAACGGTGGAATGGGAAGCAATGGACTAACTTCTGCACGTCACGATGTATTCTACAACGGGCTAACTTCTAAATATCCAGAATCATTCGACAGCGCTATTCCGAAAGAATTGGTTTATTCTGGATCATACACGCTTACAGATTATGTGCACGATGCCGATTTGAATGCAGGTAAATTGGTTCTTTCACCAACCAGAACGTATGCGCCAATCGTAAAACGAATTCTGGCGAATCGTCGCGACAAGATTAAAGGAATGGTGCAT
This sequence comes from uncultured Flavobacteriales bacterium, assembly GCA_937897625.1. Taxonomy (GTDB): domain Bacteria; phylum Bacteroidota; class Bacteroidia; order Flavobacteriales_D; family Sanyastnellaceae; genus CAIZGX01. The sequence goes on along the minus strand of CALCNZ010000031.1, from coordinate 2,025 downwards.
TGTAGCGGTGGAGGACAAACGAAAGTTCTTCACTTCACCAACAATGTGCACATTGTGAAAGACAACCTTTTCGCTATTCCTCCATTGTTCAAAATGATTCAAGAAGAATCGAAAACACCGTGGCAGGAAATGTACAAGGTCTTCAACATGGGACATCGCATGGAATTCTATACCGACGAAGAAACGGCGTTGGAGATTATCAATTATGCTGATCAAGTGGGATGCGCCGCACAGATCATTGGACGTGTGGAAGCAGGTGAAGGAAACACATTGGAAATTCGTTCCGAGCATGGAACATTTCAATATTAAATCGAACGTATGGAGTTGATAGATCGTTTGTCTTCTATTTCAGATAGATACAGAGAAGTGGGAAAGAGCATCACCGACCCTACGGTTATTGCCGATATGAAAAAATATCCAACGCTCATGCGCGAGTATCGCGAGTTGGAAAAAATAAATATCGTTTACCTTGAATACAAAAAAGCGCTCGACGATTTGAAAGGCGCAAAGGAAATTCTATACAGCAATGAAAGCGTCGACTTGAAAGAAATGGCGCAAGAAGAGTACAATGAATTGTCTCCGAAAATTGCTGAAATGGAAGAAGCAATTAAATTTCTTCTTATTCCGAAAGATCCTGAAGATACCAAGAACGTTATAGTGGAAATCCGCGCGGGGACTGGCGGAGACGAAGCTTCGATTTTTGCAGGAGACCTTTACAAAATGTACACCCGTTACATTCAAGACAGAGGTTGGAAAATTGAAGTGTTGAATTTGAGTGAAGGAACCATGGGCGGATTCAAGGAAGTTTCGTTCAAGGTGGAAGGAGATGAAGTGTATGGCACCATGAAGTTTGAAAGCGGTGTGCATCGCGTGCAACGCGTTCCAGCAACAGAGACACAAGGACGTGTGCACACCTCAGCGGCTACAGTTGCCGTTATGCCTGAAGCTGAAGAATTCGATGTTGTGGTGAATATGTCAGACATTCGCAGAGACACGTATCGCGCAAGTGGTGCGGGTGGACAGCACGTAAACAAGACGGAGTCTGCCGTTCGTTTAACACACATTCCAACCGGGGTCATTGTTGCTTGTCAGGAAGGAAGAAGTCAGCATGAAAACCTCGATAAGGCAATGACCATGCTTCGCTCACGAATCTTTGAAGCGGAAGTGAATCGCAGACACGAAGAGCGTTCTCGCATGCGAAAGTCATTGGTAAGCACGGGAGATAGAAGCGCGAAGATTAGAACGTACAACTATCCGCAAGGACGTATAACAGATCACCGCATTAACTTAACGTTGTACAATTTAGATGCAGCTATGAACGGCGAAATAGCCGAAGTCATTGAAGCGTTGAAATTAGCAGAGAACACAGAAAAACTTAAGGAAGGAAATTCATAAGATGAACAAGGCGAAATTGGTAGAGTTAATTCGTTCAAGAAAAAGTTTCTTGTGCGTTGGATTGGACACAGACCCGTCGAAGCTTCCAGCGGGTGTTAGCGCGCTTGAATTCAACAAGGCGATTATTGACGCAACAAGAGAGTTTGCAGTGTCCTATAAGCCTAATTTGGCGTTTTACGAAGCCATGGGAAGGCAAGGCTGGGATATACTTGAGGAAACAGTTGAATATATCGGCAAAGACCACTTCACAATAGCAGATGCTAAACGCGGTGATATCGGAAATACCTCAAGTTATTACGCGAAAGCATTTTTTGAAACTTACGGATTCGACAGCATCACGGTAGCACCCTATATGGGCAAGGACAGTGTTTCACCTTTCTTGCAATTTCAAGACAAGTGGGCAATTGTTTTAGCGCTCACTTCAAACGAAGGGTCGAAAGATTTTCAAACACAGAAAATAGGAGAGGAGTATCTTTTTGAAAAGGTACTTCGCGATGTTGCATCTTGGGGAACTGACGAGAACACGATGTTCGTAGTTGGCGCCACCAAGGCGGAAAGCCTCGCAAAGATTCGTCAAATTATTCCAAATCACTTCTTACTTGTAGATCGGAAGAGCGTCGTGTAGGGAAA
>CALCNZ010000030.1 GCA_937897625.1 uncultured Flavobacteriales bacterium | reverse complement strand
ATATCCATTTACTTCCAATCGAATTGAAAGAACTTATGCCTTTACGCGAACAGGAGAGGCGTTCGCAACAACATTGCGTGTGCCCACGACTGAATTAGTTGGATTAAGTGAAGTGAATCTTATTCTAACGGAATCGGAAGAATTTAACTTAACGTCCTCCATTCAGGCGTTTCCAATGACATTGGTGGTCGATGCTTACGAAGTGTCCATTACCCTTCCTGCATCGGGTGTTTTCACCATTGGTGAATCGCCTGTTTTGAATGTGAAGGAGAATTCGCTTAATTCAGTTTCTATTTTCCCAATTCCTGCTGGAGATTTTTTGCAAGTGAATGTAGGGCATGAAATTATGAACCTGACAACTTACGGTATATACGGAGCGAATGGAAAGCAAGTACTTTCAGGAAGAATAAATTCAGCGAAGCAACAATTGAATATTGCGAATTTAGCAGCAGGCATCTACGTCTTGCAAATTCAAGATGCAGGTTCAATGGTGAAGAAAAATTTTATAAAACTCTAAGAGGTATATTTGTAATAACCTTAAACCAGAACCATGCTGAAATACCTGATTGTTGCCTGTTGTATTCTTTCAATTTCTGCAACGGCACAGACTTCCATAAGTGATTGTGATGGTGCAATAGTTTTGTGCGGAGACTTATATACTGAAACGCAAGCGTCGCTAAATTCCGGTAACATTATCGAAGCGACGGGTGTTTGCAATCAAGGATTAGAACAAAGTTCTGTTTGGTACACGTTCACCGTTCAGCAGGCGGGTAACCTGAGTTTTATTTTAAATCCGTTAACAGCAACTGACGATTACGATTGGGGGTTATTCGATATTACCACAGGCGGCTGTGCGGGATTGGGTACCACATCTCCAGAGGTGGAATGCAACAGTTATGGATTAGTAGGTTCGAACGGGCCAACAGGAATTTCCAGTACGAATGGAGGTAGCGGTTCTACCAATGGTCCCGGGAATTTGAATGGCCCGGCTTTTAACGCGGATTTACCTGTATTTGTTGGCTCTACATATGCCCTTGTAGTTATGAATTGGTCGAACAGCCTCGATGGATATACCATTGATTTTGGGCAGTCGACCGCTTCCTTGTACGATCAAGTTCCGCCTGTACCAATTAGTGCAACAACAGATTGCAGCAACTTAACGGTAGTCCTAACATTTAGCGAACCCATTGTAGGAACCTCGGTTCAACCGACGGATTTTACTATAACGGGTCCAAGCGGAACCATTACCGTTCAATCTGTGACTGCGAACAATCCAACCATGGCCGATGTCTTCACCATTCAATTAACGAATCAAGTTTTAATTGGAGGAACCTACAATTTGAACATTACCAATACCACAGGATTCGTTGAAGATGCATGCGGAAATTTAGGAACGCAGAGTATTACGTTTGAAATCAGTGATCCCATTAATTTCGATGTAGCTACAACAACCGCCTGCAACGGATTTGGTGGAAGCGTTGCTGTATCGAACATTACTGGCGGAAATGGAACCTATACTTTGAATTTCAACGGGACCAATCAAACTCAGTTCAATCTTACTAATGTGGTAGGTGGAAATTACACGGCTACCATTACCGATGGAAACGGCTGTTTGCGCGCCATTCCGGTTACTGTTCCCAATCAGGATATTCAGATAACCATACCGTCGCAAGACTCATTGACCTGTTTGAATTCAACCACCGAAATTTTAGGTGTGGAAGTATTGCCTGCACAAAACGTTTCGTATGCGTGGATAGGCGCTGGCTTATCAAGCACAACAATTGCTAATCCGATTGCAGCGGCACCAGGTGTTTTAAATTTAGTGGTGACGAATTTAGACAACGGATGTTCCGATTCTGGAACGATTGAAATTTTTGCGGGAGATGTTTATACCCTTGATCTAAGCACCATGATTCTTCCGAATATTATTACGTTGAAAAAAGATTTGAAGAACGACGATTGGCGGGCAATTTTAGCATCAGATCCGTTGCTTGATTTAACCACGCTTTTTCTTGAATATGATTTAACCATTTTCAATCGTTGGGGTGGAATGGTTTTCGAAAGCACGGCGACTGAGAAATACTGGAAGGCAACCGATGTTGCGCCGGGCACTTATTTCTATTTATTTCATTACAAAACAGATTGTGGAACTGCAGTTGAAGAAACAGTGGAGGGGACAATTTTTGTTGTTGAATGAAGTTAGGCGTTATTCTGCACGGTACGAAAAGCAATAGGCACGCGCAACGCAAGGAAATCGAAAAAATATTTTCCGATTGGAATCTTCACATTCGCGTAACGGAATACGACAGGCATGCGGAAAAAATTGCGAAGGAACTCTGCAATGAATCGTGCGATGTTGTTTTGGTTTGCGGTGGCGACGGCAGTTTGAATCTGGCTGCAAATGGAATTTTTTATTCTGAAAATCCACAAACACCGCTTGCGATATGGCCTTCCGGAACGGGAAACGATTTTGTGAAGACCGTTAATGTTCCAACTTCATTTGAAAAATTAAGAGCAAGTATAGAGCGAAGAAATTTCAAAGCCATTGATTTGCCAAGCATGCAATGGGATGGAAAGAAGCGCTCTTTTTTGAATGTAACCGATTTGGGTTTGGGTGGATGTGTGGCTTACGATATGACGCGAAGTAAGAGAAGCTTGGGTTCGTTCATTACTTATCAATGGTTGATCATTAAGAATTTGATTCGATTTAAAAAGCGAACCATTCAATTTGAATTGGATGGAAAGAAGTATGAAACACGCGCAATGAATTTCGTAGTTGCCAACGCGAAATATTTCGGAGCTGGTTTAGGAATTTCTCCAGATAGCGATGCTTCTGATGGAATGCTTGAGGTGATTGTTATAGGCGATTTGAATCTTTTCGAGTACTTGTATTTCGTTCCACAAGTGCGCAAGTGCAAGAAGCTTTCTTATCACAAGATTCAATATTATTCAGCAAAAAAAATAAGCATCGAAACCGAAGTTCCGATGCCTATTGATATGGATGGAGAGTTCGTTGGATTCTCTCCGATGGTTATTTCACTTCAACATAAAATAAATGTTGTTGTTAGAAACGACCGCGAAGTGTGAACGTAACATTACGTCCTGCTCCTGAAATATTCGAAGCGAAGGCGCGGTAATTGGCATCTAGGATGTTTTCCAATCCAACCATCAACTGAACGTTCTCTTGCAATTGGTAGCTAGCTCGTGCATTCAACGTATACCAAGCAGGCATTCCATTCGCTGTTGCGTAAGCTTCGTTGTCTTCTGCATTTAAGCGGTAATCTTCAATGCGTTTCCAACCGTTGTAAAGTACGTATGCTTCGCCGCGGAATTTTTGTTGTTGGTAGGTGAATCCCGTTCTCCCGTATACGGGAGCAATGTGATCCAATGGAGTATCGCCATTTTCGGTTTTAATTCTTCCGTATGTGTAAACAACTGAAGACTGCATGCTGAAGTGATCATTCACCTGAGAATTCAAACTTAAGTTTCCACCATAGATGTAGGCTTCGTCTGCATTAATGGTCGTGTAAACTGCGCTCATAGCTCCGTCGTACATGACAGAATCTTGACCGTTGAATTGCGCTTTACCTGTGGTAAGTGCGTTGGTGTAATTCATATAGTATCCGTTCAATGCTAGAGTTGTTCTTCCGTTGAATTTGCGTTCAATGGTTGCTTCCACATTGCTTACTTTTTCAGGTTTCAATTCGTTGTTTGGAACAATCAAATTTCCAGAAGCACTCTCGAAAACTTTCGCAAGGTCATCTACATTCGCTGCACGGAATCCGGTGCTAGCCAATGCAGAGATACGCCATTTCGCGTTTGGAGTTAAAACAACACCTACGCTTCCGTTTACATTTCCGTTCGATTGGTTCACATCTGTAAATGGGAAATCGAAGAATGTTTTGTCGGTGAATGAAGCTGAAAGATTAACTTTTGAATAACGAAGGCCCGCGTTGAATGCTAATTTGTTGTTCACCTTGTGAAGAGCTGTAGCGTATGCAGCCGCGCCGCTCATTGTGGCTCCTCCGCTTGCATAGCGCGTATCAAGAGGGCTTTGAACAGCCGTGTTGATGTTCTCAGAGTACGCAGTGCTGGTAACATCATTGAAGTAATATTCCAAACCGTAATTTGCGGAAGTTTTTTCTCCTAGTTTTTTAGAGAAGTCAGCATTCACCGAATACACTTTTACGTTTTCGATTCGGTTGTTACGATTGTCGTTATTCAATTTTCTGTCGTGACGTGTTTGATCAATGTTCTGCCAAGCCAAGGTGATTCTTCCTGTGTTGTAAAATTTATTTCCGTTGGAAAGGTTTGCGTGGTACGCAATCATGGCGCGGGTTTGTGGGCCATAAAACCATTCAGCGTATTTAGCTGTTCCGTTAGAAGTTTGAACCAAGCGATCGTACCGCGGAACATCGTTCGTTGTAGAATACTGAATGTTCAACGTGTGCGTTAATTTGTCGCTTTGCTTGAACGAAAGTTTTTCCAAGAAGTCGTACTGTTTGTATCCTGAACCTACTTGCACATTCGGATTCGTGTTCGTCATAACGCTGTCTCTTCCATTAACACGTTCAACATACCATGGACGTTGTCCGAACGAAGTATATCCAGGGTTACGGTTGTTACCTTGGCGAAGATCTCCGAAATTATTGAATGTAAATGAAGTGAACGAAGCAAAACGTTCGTTGCTTGTTTCAACATTCACGTGCGCAGCACTTTGATCAGCGCTGCTGTAGCGAAGCATAGCACCTGCATGAACTTGTTTACCCTCTGTTGTAAATCGAGGAGAGCGAGTAGTAAAGCTTATAGCACCAC
>CALCNZ010000029.1 GCA_937897625.1 uncultured Flavobacteriales bacterium | reverse complement strand
AAATCTGCTTTGCGCGGTTCGAATGTGGTTGGACGAATAACTTCCATAGCTCCGCCACCTTGCAAGTTCATGATCATACTGGCTCGCTTGGTAATGGTCTTGTTGTGGGTATAACAATCCATAAGCGGTGCAGCTTGAACACTGTCGAAAAAAGGAATGTTCATCCCGAAAATTTTCCTGAAATACTTCAACGAAGCGTCCATGTCCTGAACCGCAACACCAATGTGTTGAATGCTATTAATTCTGTTCATTGCAAATTTCTTTTAGTTGAGTCAAACAATTTTCTTGAGCAGCTTTCCATTGGGAATAAGCACCACCGCGCTTTGCGCAATCTTTTTTGTGTTGAATAATTTTTTTATATCGGTCGAAGCGCATGCGCGATCGAACTTCAAACACCCCAACCCCAATAAGAATTAGCACACCTAGAAAATAGTTTATTCCGAAAAAAGGAAAAGCTATGGCGAGTATAAAAATATAGGGAATGCTCAAGAATAATTTAAATGAAATGCGAATCGAATTTCGGAAAAGCAGATCCTTCAATTTCGTTCGAACAAAGTTCTCAGTGAAATTTGAAATGGGAAAGAAGATAATTTTTCCAACCAGTGAAAATGGCAGCGAAATAATTACACGAAGCGTATTCCAAAATTGCCATTGCTGCATTTCGAAATCTGTCTTGTTGGAAAAAGAAAGGTCTTTAGATTGTTTGTTGAACGATTTCACTTCATTCAAAAAATGAGGTTTTTCAAATCGGTTGGCATTAACCATATCCTGATACACAAGCACGTTCTCGTGCCAATCATTATGCGGATACACATAAGCCATGAGTTCTTGAATTGTGAGATATTCTTCGTAGAAATCGTTGTTGCGAATGTCTGTCATGACTGCCTGCAAATGCTGACTTATTTCCGCAACCAATTCATTCGCCCAAATGGCTTTGTTCGCTGTGGTATAATCCTCCTTCGACAGAACGATTGGTGTGCCAATACGCAACATGAAGTCGCCATCTTTTTCAAAGAATTCTGAATACTCCAGGCCTAGCGGTAATATTCTAATTTGCTTTAAATTCGGATTGGCTTCAAACGTTCCAATAATTAAGCGGCCTATTCCTTTTTTCAAAGGCGTGTTCATGGATTTTTTTCCTTTGTGCGTTCCTTCCGGAAATAAACTGATCCATTGACCACGGTTCAGTCGCTTGTAACACTCTCTGAAGATCGCGTCGTTGCGATCGCGAAGATCTCCGACGTTGTCTTGTTCACGATAAACCGGGAGCATATTGAATTTTCCAAGCAGCCAAGAAATAAAACCTGGTTTAAAAACATCTGATCGCGTAAGCCAATGAAGTTGTTGATTGATAATGGAGCAACAAAGTATTGGGTCGAGGAGGGCGTTCTGATGATTTCCAACAACTATCGTTGGGATTTCACTTCCCTTTAAATTCTCATAGCCAACAACACGAAACTTTCTGTGAAAGAGTCTTAGCCCAAACACTAAAATGATTCGGAATATTTCATACAACCAGGATCTGCGCATAGCCAAAAGAAACGAAGATAACTTTATTTTGTTCTGTCTTGCAATTCAACCATTTTCAAATACGCACTGTCTTTGGTCATAAGCTCTTCATGCGTTCCAGTTTCAACAATACTTCCACCTTCCAAAACAATAATCTTAGAGGCGTTGCGAATGGTTGAAAGACGATGAGCAATCACGAGTGAAGTTCTGTTTTTCATGAGTTCATCTAAAGCAAGTTGAACCGCTCTTTCATTCTCTGTGTCCAGCGCCGAAGTAGCTTCGTCGAGAATAAGAAGTTTGGGGTCTTTCAGAATGGCACGCGCAATGGCAATGCGCTGGCGCTGTCCGCCAGATAACTGAATTCCTCTGTCACCCACAATGGTGTCCCAGCCTTCTGTAAACTGTTCAATGAATTCCCAAGCATTGGCGCGAATTGCAGCAGATTTAATTTCTTCATCCGATGCCGAAGGTTTTCCGTATGCAATGTTCTCGCGAATGCTTCCGCCAAAAAGAAGCACTTCTTGCGGAACATAGGCCATGCTTTTTCGAACGTCGTGAAGTTTCCATTCGGAAGCAGGAACACCATCGAAGAAAATAGTTCCTTCTGTTGCTTCATAAAAGCGAAGCAAAAGATTTGCAATGGTAGATTTTCCCGATCCCGAGGCGCCTACAAGCGCTATTTGTTCGCCTTCTTGTACTTCGAACGAAACGTCTTTCAATACTGCCATTTCAGCTCTGCTGGCGTAGTTGAATGACACGTTTTTGAATTCGAATGTTCCGTTGAATTGTTTCTCTACTGGCGTCTCTTCTTCAGGAATGTTTTCTGGATCCATGGCGAGAATCTCCATGACAGAATCTATAATTCCCAAACTGCGTTGAAGAGAACCCATCTGTGCGGCAAGTCCTCCGATAGAACCAGCGATAAGTCCGGTTAACATGATGAACTGCGGTAACACTTCAACGGGCAATTGTCCCGTCTGTTGCAAGTGCGCGCCAACGCCTATCACCAGCCCGAGTGTTCCGAATAGAAAAATAATAATGAATGTTCCGAACATGCCGCGCCAAACTGCACTCTTCATGGCGTTTGCGCGGACATCTAAAATACGCTTGTAATAGCGAGATATTTCAAAAGGCTCGTTGCTGTAGCTTTTCACACTAACCACACCTGTGAAGGTTTCGTTCAATACCACACCCGATTCAGCAACTTTATCTTGCGTTTCCTTGCTTAGTTTTTTTATGTATCGTCCGAAAAAAACCATCACTACGATAATAACCGGAAGCGTTCCCAACATTACAAGAGTGAGGTATGGCGAATAGGAAACCAACCAACCCACTCCCACGAAAATAAATACAGATTGACGAAGGAATTCGGCAAGGGTGGTTGTGAGTGTTTCTTGAATTGCGGTTATGTCTGAAGTAATTCTGCTGCTTAAATCTCCCACTCTGCGTTCGTTGTAAAACTGAATGGGCATGCGAATAATGCGCGAATAAGTGTCTTTACGAAGCGCCAACATAGCGTTCTCAGAAACATACGAAAAGAGATAGACACGAAAGAACGAGAAGACACCTTGAATAATGAGCAAACCAACAAGTGCAACGAGGGTTTTCGAAGTCATGCCTTCGCCTTCCCAATGAATAGCGGATAAAAGCGATTGCGTTAATGCCCCGCCAGGAAGGGCGGCCTGAGCATTAGGCGTTAAGAGAAAACCCAGTAATGCGGTAATTACAATTACCAACAAACCGGAAATAACCAACAGCAGCATTCCAATGAAAAAGGAGAATGCATAAGGGCGTAAATAGCGAAACAATCCCAAGGCACTTGAGATTGTTGCTTTTGAAATTTTCTTTTTTGGGGTAGTAGTGCTTTCTTTCACCGTAGAATCTTTCGGCGAATTTACAGCGCTTTAAACATTTACCGCACTAGTGCGATGCTCTTGCCTTTATTATTTCTTTGCGAATGCGCTCTTGCATTTTGAAGTTGTAATCGATATCCCATGTAATCTCATCTTTTCTGCGAAGGACTTTGGCTTTAGCCACCGGCATTTCATTCAAAAAACTAAAATCACAAGCTGCATTTTCTTTGAAAAGAGAAATGTCCATGGTTAACATCAAACGAATAGCCGTTTCTTCACGCTTGATAGATTTTGTATCAAGGTCAACGGTTTTGGTGACATATCCGTCTTGCACATATTTAATGCTGTAATTCTCTTTGTATGGAGCTTCCAATTGGTATTTGCCGTGGTGGGCAGTTTTAATCTCGGCAACCAACTTTTGATCGGACCATATTTGCACGGAAACTTTGTCGAGCGCCTTTTCTGTGCTGTCTTTTAAGTACAGTTCAGTGACCTTTCCTTGCAATACAACCTTCGATCTACCAAAAGTTTGAGCTTGTGCCAATTGGTGCAAGGAAATGAAAATAATTAGGGAGAGTAAATTTTTCATACAGGATTAATACGTCGAAGTAAGATGAAAAGTTTCAATATTTTAAAAAAATCTTTCAAAAAGATGTAGGTACATTAAATGTAGGTACATATATTTGCAAAGTGAAATCAATCGGAGAAGAAATACAGCAATCAGAATTCAGCGATGTCTACCAGAAGTTGGGCATTAATATTCTATTTACCGCGGCGTGGTTCGGTGAGTTGAATAGAATCGCTTTGAAAGATTACGACATTTCTTTGCCTCAGTACAATGTGCTTCGGATTCTACGTGGACAAAAAGGACAACCAATTTCGGTTGCTGGATTGTGTGAACGCATGATAGATAAAAGCAGCAACGCTTCTCGTATTGTAGATAAATTAGAGACACGGAAGCTTGTTTCCAGAAGGATTTGCGACAAAGACAGAAGACAAGTAGATGTGGTTATTACTGAAAAGGGATTTTCACTTCTTGAGGAATTGGATGAAAAAGTTCCAACGTTTAAAGGCATGATGTCAAAGCAACTGTCATCTAAAGATGCCGAGGCTTTAAATTTTGCACTCGATCAAATAAGAAATAAATAATCAATCAATAAAAATCAAACAAATGAAAAAAGCAATTTTAGCATTATTCGTAGCAATCGCTTCATTAGCGGGAGTTCAAGCACAGTTAGCAGATGGCAAGTACATCTTAGACTTCAACAAAAGTTCAATCGTATGGAATGCAAAGAAAATTACAGGTGGCGGTCACACGGGAACGGTTCGCGTTTCTAGCGGTGTTGTTTATGTGAAAGGAAATGCAGGCATTACGGGAAAGGTGAAAATTGACATGAACGCTATGGCAGTAACAGATATTACTGACGCTGGTACAAACGCAAACTTCTTGAACCACTTGAAGAGCCCAGATTTCTTCAATACAGTGGCGTTCCCAGATGCAATGTTTGAAGTAACAAGCGTTCAAGTGGCTAAAGGAAACAATGGTACTACCCACAATGTTACTGGTAACATGACCATCAAAGGAATCACCAAGTCATTAACTTTCCCAGCGAAAATTACTGGTGGTGGAAATCAAGTTTTTGTTGAAGGAAGCTTGGCTGTAGATCGTTCACAGTTCGACGTAAAGTATGGCTCAACAGCCTTCTTCGACAATCTTGGTGATAAGGCAATTGACAACATCTTCAACTTAAACATTAAGTTGGTAGGTGACTTGAAGAAATAAGTTTAGTTTAGTTAAGGAAGAAAAAGGTCGTCATTCATTGACGGCCTTTTTTGATTTGTATTTATCGTAAAGGAAATACTTCAAGTCAATTGAAAAATAACTTCCTGAAAGACTTAACCAAACTCTATCTGATCCTGTCGTCGTCTCAACTATTGCTTCCGAACCGGCAATTCTTCCGAAGGGTCTGTGGAAAGAAGCGCCTAAATAATAGTATCCGTTTTTTTCAGTGCGGTATTCAAAACCCAAATTCGATTGTGCTGCCAGGGCGCTCCATTTAATGCGGTACGTTTTCTCTTTGAAGTCGTAATACGTTGAGTCCAATTTTTCGGAACTGAAGGTTTCTGTTTCGCTTGGAAAAAAATCGAATGAAATCCCAGCACTTGCATTCATGTACCAAGACTTTCCCAATCGAACATAGATTAAAGCCTGAATGGGAATTTCATAAGCAATGAATGTCATGTTTTGTGCAGAGCTAACTTCAGCCGTATCGGTTAAATGATAATTCAACGAATAACTTCTCTTCACGAAATTCAGTCCCGTTTCTAAATTCCAAAATTTACCAAGAGGCTTACGTATGATGGCACCGAAGCTAATTCCTACATTCGATTTTGCAGAATAGGTGAAGTTCGGAAGACTGGTCGTTTCAACGGAAGTATTCAAATAAGAATTCGGGACGATAGGTCTAAGTTGAAACCCGAACTTGAATTCATTCGCAGCCGTATTCTGACCGAAACTTTTTCCAGCAACTAATATCCAAGACAAAA
>CALCNZ010000028.1 GCA_937897625.1 uncultured Flavobacteriales bacterium | reverse complement strand
GTGGAAATCCGGGATACCCTTCCGATGTGAAAGCCATTGTGAATATTTGCGGAGCCATTGGCGATACCGCATGGATTCATGCTGGGGACGAACCTGCATTGTTGTTTCATGGAACGAACGACCAAACCGTTCCTTATGGATCGGCCATGCAATATGCCTTTGGTGTAGCGCCGGTTGTTGAAGTTGACGGAAGCCACAGCATAAATGAGAAGATGGATCAAATTGGATTGGAGCATTGCTTTGAAATTTACGAGGGGCAAGACCATGTGCCGCACATGACCAACACCTTCTATTTAGACACGACCATGAGTATTATGTCGAATTTCCTCACGCATCACATTTGTTCTGTTCCGTTAGATTGCAGTTATCGCACAATATCTGTTGGCACGGAAGAGTTAAGTGCAGTAGAAGAAGACTTGTTGGTTTACCCGAATCCGGCTAATTCAACTTTATTCATCGCAAGCAACGACATGAAAGCAATTGAAGTCTACAATATGACTGGAGCATTGGTAAAAACTGAATTCAATTCAAGTCGAATGGAAGTTTCCGATCTTTCGAATGGCCTGTATGTTTTCCGCTTAACCACTTCGAAGGGAAAATCGAATAAAACTGTTCTAATTCAACACTAACATGAAACGCTTTTTCAGACTCTCGTATTTACTTCTTGCTCTACTCGGAACGGCTACATTAGTGACTACCCAAACCTCTTGCTCCAGTCCGAAAAAAGGATTTAATTATTCGGCGCATAATAAGCGAAATAAAAAGAATCAACGCTTTGTGAATTCGCGTGTAAGGAAAACGAAAGGCGATCATACCAAAGTAAAATGCAAACCCCATTAAAGTAAAAAAGCCCCTCGGGGCTTTTTTATTTATGCGTCTAATTCGCTCGTGAAGTGAAAACTCAATTCTGGATAGTTCTGCTTTTCCATGTCAAGCATAAACTGACTCGGAGCTAAGAACACATCGCGGTCTTCCTTGTCCTTCACAATGTTGTTTCCTTTAATGCGTAAAAATTCTGCAAGTTTAGCCGGATCAGTCGTGGTAATCCAACAGGCTTTGTAATACGACTTCGGCTCAAACACACACTTCGCTCCGTATTCGTTTTCAAGTCGGTATTTTATTACTTCAAATTGAAGCTCTCCAACTGTTCCTACAATCTTTCGAGATCCAGGCTCCTGAAAGAAAACCTGTGCAACGCCCTCTTCCGTTAACTGACGAATTCCTTTATCCAATTGCTTCGTCTTCATCGGATCGCGATTCACTAACTCCTTAAAGATCTCCGGTGAGAAACTTGGAATGCCCTTGAACATCATGTTCTCGCCTTCCGTTAACGTATCGCCAATCTTGAAATTTCCAGTGTCGTACAACCCCACTACATCGCCCGGATAAGCCTCGTCAATGGTAGACTTCGCTTGCGCCATGAAGGTAACCGGATTGGGGTACTTAAATTCTTTTGCTAAACGAACGTGCTTATAAAATTTGTTCCGCTCGAACTTTCCACTGCACACGCGAAGGAAGGCAATGCGGTCGCGGTGACGCGGATCAATGTTCGCGTGTATCTTAAAAACGAATCCACTAAACTTCGCTTCTGTAGGCTCTACTTCCCTGGTCTCAGTGTCACGTGAACGAGGCGTTGGTG
>CALCNZ010000027.1 GCA_937897625.1 uncultured Flavobacteriales bacterium | reverse complement strand
GACCATCATTGGAACCATCATTCACATGGAGCGTACAGACGGTGCTATTCCGGTGGAAGTGGCCATGACTTACAACGATTCTTACAACGAGAATGTGTTCTCATACGTAAACAACATTAATACCCATGAGGGTGGAACGCACTTGCAAGGATTTAAGCGCGGATTAACTTCTACGTTGAAGGACTACGCAGATAAGAGCGGATTGTTGGAAAAGGCGAAGGTGGAAATTGTAGGAGATGACTTCCGTGAAGGATTGACTGCAGTTGTTTCGGTGAAGGTTCAAGAGCCACAGTTCGAAGGACAAACCAAAACCAAATTGGGAAACAAGGAAGCTGTTGCTCCCGTGTCTCAAGTGGTAAGCGAAATGCTTCAAGCCTATTTGGAAGAGCATCCGGCTGAAGCGAAGCAGATTGTTCAGAAAGTAATTCTAGCCGCTCAAGCGCGTATTGCTGCGAAGAAGGCGCGTGAGACCATACAAAGAAAAGGAGTAGGAACGGGCGGCGGATTGCCAGGTAAATTGTCAGACTGTTCCGAGAAGGACCCGAAGAAATCTGAGTTGTTCTTGGTCGAGGGAGATTCGGCGGGTGGAACCGCTAAGCAAGGACGCGACCGTGTGTTCCAAGCGATCTTACCGTTACGTGGAAAAATTTTGAACGTAGAGAAGGCGATGCAACATCGTATTCTCGAGAATGAAGAGATTAAGAACATGTACACCGCTCTTGGTGTGTATATAGGAACAGATGACGATAGCAAGGCGTTGAATACCTCGAAGCTTCGTTATCACAAGATTGTGATTATGTGTGACGCCGACGTTGACGGATCTCACATTGAGACGCTTATTTTAACGTTCTTCTTCCGTCACATGAAAGAGTTGATTGATCAGGGAATGATCTACATTGCAACTCCGCCGTTGTACCAAGTGAAGAAAGGAAACAAAGGAGAATATGCTTGGACCGAAGAGCAGCGCGACGCATTGATTAAAGAAATGCGCGGAGCGGGATCTGAGACCAGCGTAAACGTTCAACGCTACAAGGGTCTTGGAGAGATGAATGCGGAGCAGTTGTGGACAACGACAATGGATCCAACCACAAGAACATTGCGTCAGGTTACGATTGATAACGCTGCGGCGTGTGACCAGATATTTTCTATGCTTATGGGCGACGAGGTTCCACCTCGTAGAGCGTTCATTGAAGCGAATGCGAAATATGCGAAGATCGACGCCTAACGTCGATCTTCTATTTCAATTTTTCGTTATTCAAATGTCGCGTGGCATCGCGCTCTGTTTTCTTTGCCATGTTTTTTTCGAAGGCTTCTTGTAAATTGATGCCCGTTTGATTTGCGAGGCAAATCAGAACAAAAAGAACGTCGGCCATTTCATCGCCGAGGTCTTTGGTTTTGTCGCTTTCTTTTTCGCTTTGCTCGCCGTAGCGGCGAGCAATGATGCGAGCGACCTCACCGACTTCTTCGGTTAGCATAGCCATATTGGTGAGCTCGCTGAAATAGCGCACGCCCACCGTCTTTATCCATTCGTCTACTTGCGCTTGTAGTGCGCTCAAATCTTTCTCCATTAATGTCCTCCGGCCATTTCACCGATTTGAATGTTTTGCTTCTTCAAAATACCTTTCACGCGATAAGCGTAAAACGCAAGGTATGCAAAGCAAGCAACTCCCACGAAATACGAATACTGAATTCCTAAATAAGCGTCGTCAGACAATGCTCCTTGAGTCACCGAAATAAATCCTCCGCCCATAATCATCATAATTAAAAGACTCGATCCAGTATTCGTTCTGCTTCCCAATCCAGCAATTCCCAATGTGAAAATACACGGCCACAAGGTGCTGCAGAACAATCCAACCGACATGAACGCAAATACGCTAATCATTCCAGACGCAAAAATTCCAACCAACAACGCAGTAATTCCTAAAAGTGAATACATCAGCAATTGCTTAATAGGATTTCCTTCGCTTAGTTTGTCAGCCGCAATTAAAACCAAGACCAACCCTAAATAGGGATAGAAGTTCGTTACCGCATGGCCAGCAATCGCATTCACGGTCATAAAAATTCCAAATGCTGCAAACGGAAGAATGATGTTTAACTTGCTTTTCAACGATTGTGAAATGTTGAACGATCCTGCTGCACTGGTCCAACGTCCAATCATCAAGCTTGCCCAAAACAAAGAAACAAACGGCGCAATTCCGTCTTCATTCGTTCCAATTTTTTGCTTCATGAATTCTGGAAGGTTACTTGCCGTGGATACTTCAACACCTACATACAAAAAGATCGCAAGCATACCCATTGAAAGTTGTGGGTACTTCAAAATGGAAAGTAAACTCGCGTTGTCGTCTGCAGACTTAACCGTTTCAATTTTATCTGGAACCGAAGAAAACTTGAACATCACTGCCGCCAAAACAAAAGCAGCTCCCAAGATCAAGTACGGAATTTGAACCGCTTTCAAGTCTAAGGTTGTCTGACCAGAGCCAATTCCACCAAAGATTGCAAATGAAACAATAACAGGTCCTATCGTTGTTCCTACGTTATTAATTCCACCAGCTAAACTCAATCGTTGGTTCCCAGTAGCAGGATCGCCCATTTGAATGGCCAACGGATTCGCTGCAATTTGTTGAAGTGAAAATCCCAATCCAACAATGAACAAGCCCGAAATAAGCAACCCAAAAGATGCGGTGTTCGAAGCAGGAATGAATAACAAGGTTCCACATGCGGAAATTAAAAGTCCAAGCGCCAACCCGTTTCTGTATCCCAATGAGTTTAAAATATCACGTTTCAGTATTGCTGAAATAGCGAAGTACAAAAGCGATCCAACGGTGTAAGCTACATAGAAGGCAAACGAAATTAATTGTGATTGCATTTGCGAAAGATCCAAGGCTTTCTTGAATACTGGAATTAAGATATCGTTACTTGCCGCCACAAATCCCCAAAAGAAGAAGATTGAAATTAATGTGGCCAAGGCGCCTTTAGGTGCTTTTTGCATGTTGTTTTGATTAAGGTTTATGTTGCAATATAATAATGTAATTTATACAATAAGTGCAACAATGATTATTTCTTGTTCTTTCGAAGGATCTCTTCCCACTTTTGCTGAATACCTTCGCTAGGAAGTGGCGTATACTCATACTGAAGAATTCCTTTGAAGTTGGTTTGTAGCGCATACGGGACAGCTCCGATACGCAGATCTTGAATAAGTTTGAAATCATTTCCTCCATACAACACGTCCATGTTTTCAAGCTTGAGCGGACCAATTGTTTTTCTGAACGATTCGAAATTTTCGTGCATCCCAATCACTACAATTCGAAAGTCGTTTTTGTATTTCGAAGCCATATGATTCAAAAGCGCTAAGTCACGCTGAGAGGCTTTGCTTTCATTGAAGAAATACACATACATGTTTAGATCGGAAGAGCG
>CALCNZ010000026.1 GCA_937897625.1 uncultured Flavobacteriales bacterium | reverse complement strand
TGCGAATCATATTTCTGAACATTTAGACTTAGGAAAGGAAGGATTGGATATGGAGTGGGGCTTAGATCACGGGACATGGAGCGTATTAAAACAGATTTTCCCATTGGCAAATATTCCAGTTCTTCAGTTGAGCATTGATTACACTTTATCTCATGCGCAACATCTTGAGTTGGGGGCTAAGCTTGAAGCATTAAGAGAAAGAGGAGTGTTAATTGTTGGATCGGGAAATTTAGTTCACAACCTCCGAGCCGTCGATTGGAACAATTTAGAATCGGGATACGATTGGGCCATTGAAGCACAAGAGAATATTTCCAAGGAATTGAAGCTAAAGAATTTTGAGTTCTTCAAGAATATTGAACAAAGGGGAGTGGCTTATAAAAATGCTATTCCAACGCCAGATCATTATTGGCCCGCTTTGTATGCACTTGCAGCAATGGGCAAAGACGAAGTTCAGTTGTTCAATGAATATTATGCCATGGGAAGTTTGAGTATGCATTCTTTTAAAACCGCGAGCTAAACCTTTCAGCATGAAAAGTAAAACGTATTTGTTTCTCGCATTCATTATTCTAACGAGTCTCTTTTCTTGCGGTGGGAATAAAGAAGAAGTAAAGCCCATTCGGAAGAACATTACTGAGACTGTTTTCGCATCTGGAAGTATTGAAGCCATAGATAAATACAATTTGTCTGCACAAACCGAAGGTTATTTGATGGAATTGTTCGTTCAAGATGGTGATAGTGTTTGCGCAGGACAATTGCTTGCGCGTATCGACAACAGTTCAACAGAGGCACAAGCTGCTTCAACTCAACAACAATTGGCTATTGCAGAACAGAATGTTTCAGCAAATGGACCTGCGCTAAAGGAATTGGAGAACAACATTGCCTTTGCCGAAAAGAAGGTGGCTCAAGATAAATTGGTCTATGATCGATATTCAAGACTTATTGTCTCGGATGCTGCAAGCATTATAGAATTCGAAAACAGCAAATTGAATTATGAAAATTCTGTTTCGAATTTAAACGCGCTCAAAGAGCGCTACAAAAATGTGAAGCAACAAGCTGAGATGAGCAAGTTGGCTCTTCAGGCTAGTGCAAAAACACAATCCAATGCAGCTCTTTTTAATGAATTGAAGGCGCTCGAAAACGGAAAAGTGGCTAAAATATTAAAGAAAAAAGGTGATTTCATTCGGAAAGGAGATGCGATAGCTGTGATGGCAAATATGAATTCGCTTGTCGCGAAATTGAATCTCGATGAAAACAGCATCGCTAAAGTGCGGGTTGGGCAGGACGTTCATATTCGATTAAACACCTCGAAAGATGAACTAATAGAGGGGAAGGTGCTTCGCATTTACCCGTTGTTCGATGAAACAAGTCAGTCCTACTTGGTAGATGTCTCTTTCAACACACCTTTACAATTCAATGTATTGGGAACTCGATTGGAAGCCAACATCGATATTTCAACCAAAGAAAATGTTCTTCTCATCCCAAGAAGTTTCCTGAGTTTTTCTGAAACAGTTTTGGTGAAAGGAGAGAAGGAACCTCGAAAAGTTAAGGTGGGTATTCGAAGCACTGAGTATGTTGAGATACTTGAGGGACTTACTGAAAATGATGTTTTGCAGCCCTTGAAGAAATAATGGCGAATTCCATCAATCGGAAAATTGCTACAACGTATTTCATTTCCGGAAGGAAAATGACCACCGTTGCCATTGTAGGAGTGCTGCTTGGAATTTCCATATTTATTTTCATGAATTCGCTAAGTGCAGGATTTGATCGTACATCGAGCACTTCATTTTTCAAAACAACGGCTCACATTCGAATTTATAAGGACGATGTCTTGAGTTCTCCTCTTCAAGAGGAATCAGAGAATCCGATTCTAATAGTTAATCCGAAAGTGGTTCCCACTAAAAACACCATTGATAATCCGGAAGAGGTTTTGGCATTGGTGAAACAACATTCGGAGGTGGTTGTAGCTTTTCCGCAAGTGAATACTCCCGTATTTTATAACAACGGCGAATCTCAGATTGCAGGAACAACCATTGGATTCCCGCCAGTGGAAGGAAACCAAATGTATAAGATAGAGACCTTTATGGTGCAGGGTGCGATTCAAAATTTAGAAATGAATCGGAACGGAATCATCATCGGAAGCGGAATTGCAGATCGAATGAATCTAAATACTGGCGATAACATTAGCATCACCTCATCAAAGGGAGTGAATCTAAACTTAACGGTTGTCGGAATCTTTCAAACCAACAATTCCCGAGAAGACAAGACGAAGTCCTATGTCAACTTAGCATTGGCCCAGCAGCTGCTTCGCGAGGGAAATACCTATATCACAGATATTAATGTGAATGTTATTGATCCTGACCGAGCACCCCAAATAGCAGAGGAACTATCAACCGTAACTGGCTACAAAGCAGAAGATTGGATAGCAGCGAATGCCTCCTATATGGCGGCTTCTAGAATGAGAAAGATTGTCATCACCTTTATTTCGTTCACCCTTTTGATTGTTTCCTGCTTCGGGATATATAACATTCTGAACATGACGGTCTCACAGAAAATCAATGATATCGCCATTTTGAAAGCCATTGGATTCAACGGAAAAGATGTCATTCGCATTTTTGTTTTCCAGGCATTGACCATTGGAATGATAGGAGTAATCTTAGGAGTGGGGTTCGCCATGATTTTGGTTAACCTGCTTAAGCATGTATATATCGGCGGTGATATTGGATATTTCCCCATTGGTTTTGAGCCCCTTGTGTTTTTGAAGGGAATTCTCATTGGATTTTTCATCACATTTTTAGCGGGTTACGTCCCTGCGCGCAAAGCGGCCAAGGTTGATCCGGTAAGTATATTCCGCAAGTAAATGATATTGGAAGTAAAAAATATTAATAAGTCCTTTCACGATCCGGTGGAGTTCAAGGTCTTGAAAGACATTTCCTTTGGGGTGAAGAAAGGCGAGTTTTTAACGTTGGTTGGAAAGTCCGGGTGTGGAAAATCGACCTTACTCTATATTCTTTCAACTATGGACACCGACTATAAAGGGGAATTAATTATCCATGGTGAAAATGTCAGTTCCTACGGACAAGACCGTTTAGCATCCATTCGAAATGAAAAAATCGGATTTATCTTCCAATTTCACTATTTATTGGCCGATTTTACGTGTTTGAACAACATTATGATTCCTGCGCTGAAGCTGGGGAAATTATCGAAAGAGGAAATCGAGCACAAAGCCATTGAGAAATTAAAGATGTTAGGGATGGAAGATCAGGCGCTGAAGCCGGCTTCAAAATTATCGGGCGGACAGCAGCAGCGGATTGCCATTGCCCGAGCGCTTATTAATGATCCATTGATAATAATGGGCGACGAACCGACTGGGAATTTGGACAGTAAAAACACTCAAGTTGTGTTCGAGATTCTTCAGGAATTGGCTCATGAAAAAGGACAAACCATTATTGCGGTTACTCACGACAATGATTTTGCGAAGGCGAGTGATCGGACAATTACGATGTCGGATGGGCAGATTGTTAGGGGAAAATAATCATTATAGTTAGGGGCGAATGATTATTCGCCCTTTATAAAGAGATATTTCAGAAAATGTATCGGGGCGAATAATCATTCGCCTTTATAGAATAGAAAGGAAACACCATACTTTACATAATGTAAATTATGTGTCTTTAGAATAGCGAATAAGCTCAATATCAGCGCAATAAAAAACTCGAATTTCTCCGAGTTTCTAATTTACCAGATGAATACTTCTCTTCTTTAATGCTCTTCTTCGCCGTGCTCACAATGTCCCGCTTCTTTCCTGCAGCAAGATTTTTCTTGGGAAATTGAATCTGTTTTACAGCAAGGATCCGTTCCGTCGTGCTTACAGCCTGGCATGCAATTCGGTCCACATTTCTCAGA
>CALCNZ010000025.1 GCA_937897625.1 uncultured Flavobacteriales bacterium | reverse complement strand
TCCATCCGTCAGATGGGATATTTTTAGTATTCATAAAATAAGATTTTGAAATTTTAAATGAGATTGATTTGCGCGAAGCGCATGACATTTAGAATTTGCAACAATCGAATTTATAGGACTTATATAACATGAATAGCTTTCGCTTAACCTTTCGACATTTGACTTGTCGAGAAGAGCTGAAGGCGGTTTGGGTAGTACTGAAAAAACTAAACTGGATACTAACGGAAAATTCTGAGTCCTCTTCTTCCTGTTCTTCTATGAATTCTTCAAAAGCGCTTTGCTTTTCACTGTCGGACCAATGATGTATGGCGTTTTCCTTTTCTTCTGATAAATTAGTTTCGGCAGAAACATAACCCCCTGTTAATACCAAGACAGATGCGCTTACCTTGAAAGAAAGTAGGGCAAGCAACAAGGGTAGTATTATGGTTAGTCTTTTTATCACAAGTGCAAATGTAACTACGTTTTTGAAAAGTTATTTCATTTATAAAAATCCAAGTTCAAGCTGCGCCTCTTGGCTCATCATGCTCTTGTCCCATGTTGGTTCCCATGTTATGTTCACCTTACAATCGCTAACTCCTTCAACTGATTTTATTTTATCTTCAACTTCAGGTGGCAGTGTTTCTGCAACCGGACAAGAAGGCGATGTTAAGGTCATGGTTATCACAACCGCGCCGCCCTCTGCAATGTCTATGCCGTAAATCAATCCGAGTTCGTATATGTCTACAGGAATTTCTGGATCGTAAATGGTTTTGAGTTTTTCAATAATTGCTTCTGTTAATGCTGCCTTCTCCATAATTAATTGCTTTTTTGTTGTGCTTGAAAAACAGTGGCGTATAAGAGTATCTGTTTCACCATAGCGGCGAGTCCGTTGCTCCTGGTTTGACTTAAGTTTGAAACCAACCCAATGTCATTCATGAAATGAATGTTGGCATTCAATATCTCTTGTGGCGTTTCATGATTGAATACAGAAACAACCAAGGCTACCAATCCGCGGGTAATAATTGCATCGCTGTCTGCTTCGAAATGAACAGTTCCGTTTTCATTTAAATTTGCTTTGAGCCACACTTTCGATTGACATCCGGCAACAAGCAAGTCGTCTTTCTTCTCTTCATCAGACAAACCCTTCATCTCTTTCCCCAATTCAATGATGTGCTCATACTTGTGCATCCACTCTTCGAAAAAGGCAAATTCTTCTATGATCTCTTGTTGCTTTTGCTCTATCATTATCGTAACATGTTCACGCTTTTCTTCAGCGCTTCAATAAATAACTCAACGTCTTCAGGGGTGTTGTAACAAGCAAACGATGCTCTTACAGACCCTGTGGTTCCTAGCTTTTCCCAGAGGGGTTGTGTGCAGTGATGCCCCGTTCTTACAGCAATTCCTTGCTGATCGAGCAAGGTTCCAATGTCGGCGGAATGAATGCCCTCCATATTAAAACTCAGCACACCTACTTTATTCTCGAGGTCTGCATATATAGTCATTCCATCAATTGCTTTCAATTGTTCGGTTGCAGTCTTCAACAAAAAATATTCATGCGCGTGCATGTCCGCTCTTCCCACTTCTTTGCAGAATGAAATGGATTCGTTGAACGCAATAACCGCTTCAATATTGGGAGTACCTGCTTCGTATTTGAATGGCAAATCATTGAAGGTGGTTCCTCTTACAGAAACCTTTCGAATCATTTCACCGCCGTATCTGTATGGAGGAAGTTTTTCCAACAACTCTTTCCTTCCCCACAAAATACCAAGTCCTGTTGGACCGTACATTTTGTGCGCCGAGAACAAAAAGAAATCGCAATTCAATGCTTGAACATTGATGTCGAAATGGGCTACCGCTTGCGCGCCGTCTATCACGACATAAGCTCCGGCATTCTTGGCTATTGCTACTAATTCCTCAACAGGATTAATGGTTCCCAACGCGTTCGAAACGTAATTGAACGCAACGATTTTCGCTTTGCTTCCCAATTCTTTTTTCGCGTAATCGATATCCCATTCTCCAGAAGGAGTCATAGGAATATATCGAAAAACAGCTTTCTTTTTTTCGGCCAAAACTTGCCACGGAACGAAGTTCGCGTGGTGTTCCATTTCGGTCACCCAGATCTCATCTCCTTCTTCAACCTCATTTTCTAAAATGGTTGAAAGCATGTTTACGCTGTCCGTACTTCCTTGCGTGAAGATTATTTCTTCGCGGAAATTCGCATGCAACATTTCAGCTAAGGCTGTGCGTGTGGATTCGAATTTTTCAGTTGAGGCATTCGCTAAAAAATGCGCTCCTCTGTGTATGTTGGCATTCCACTTGGTGTAGTATTCCGTTATGGAATCTATTACGCGCTGTGGCTTTTGAGTGGTTGCAGCATTGTCTAAATAGACAAGAGGACGTCCGTTTACCGTTTGATTCAACGTTGGGAATTGATTTCTCAATTCTTTCATTTTATGTTGAAGGGTAACGTTGTCCATATCTTGAAACCGAATGATTATTCGGTTATGATTTCATTTTGAATAAGTGTCGCAAGAACGTATTCCTTCCAGCTTGGAATGGAGATTCTGTTCATCACATCTGAGGTAAATGCTGAAACCAAAAGGCGCTTTGCAGACTCTTCGCTCAATCCTCTTGCGCGCAAATAGAATAAGGCTTCTTCGTCGAATTGACCGGTAGTTGATCCGTGGCTACACTTCACATCGTCGGCATAAATTTCCAATTCAGGCTTCGTGAACATGCTGGCACTGTCGCTCATCATAATGTTCGCGTTGCTCTGATAAGCGTTTGTCTTCTGCGCATCGATGTGCACATATACTTTTCCGTTGAAAACCCCTTTTCCGTTGTCGAACAGAACCCCTTTGTACAACTCGTTGCTGTAGCAATTCGGAACTTGGTGATCTACAAACGTATGATTGTCTATCAATTGATCTTGCTTCGGGAAGTAGGCTCCGCTGAGGAAGGTTTCACAATGCTGACCTTCAATGCGAATGTTCAATTCATTGCGAACCCATGTTCCGCTAGCGGTTACGGTAGTGATTTTGAAAACACTTTTCTCTGCCTGAGTAATAGACTCTCTCAACAAGACACATTCGTTTTTCGAAGTGTTTTGAAGTTGATGAATTTCTAATTGTGCCGATTGTTCGACATGCGCATGTAATTGCACAAGATGAAACGAACGTTCAGTTTTCCCTTTGAAGTCAACCGTGAATTTGGCAACAGAATTTTCTTTCGAAACAATGAACACATAAGGAGTGCTCATGCAATCACTCAAAGTGTTTTCGATTTCAATGGAGATAGTTTCTTCAATAATTTTCCCTGATTGAATTTCAATCAGAACAAGATCGTTTGATGCATTTTCAGAAATGGCATCGAACACGTCGCTTCTGTTCTCTTTTGCTAACAGGGAAAGAACCAAGGCTTGTTGTTCTGCTGAAAGATTTTTTCCAACAGTGAATGAAACACCTAGGATTTGTTGCGTTGGAAGAGCAATGAATCCGTTTTCAATTCGAATTCCTTTTTCCAATGACGCTATATTTTCGTTGCGCACAGCTTGCTTCCAAGTGGTATCAATAGCTCCAACACGTGTGTATTTCCAAGATTCTACGCGTGTTGTAGGCAAAGCGAAATCAGAAACCGAATGTTTGTTCGGTTTAAAGCTAAATGTGCTTGTTGGTTTTAGTTCAGCTACAATACTCATTTTGCGTCTTCCATTTCTTTTAACCAGTCGTAGCCCTTCTCTTCAAGTTCAAGCGCTAATTCTTTCGTTCCACTCTTTACAATTTTTCCTTTGTACAACACGTGCACGAAGTCTGGAACGATATGATCCAAAAGTCTTTGGTAGTGCGTAATCACAACGAATGAACGCTTTCCGTCACGCATGGCGTTCACGCCTTCAGACACAATGCGCAAGGCATCAATGTCTAATCCACTGTCGGTTTCGTCCAACACACAAAGCGATGGATCGAGCATTGCCATTTGAAAGATTTCATTGCGCTTTTTCTCTCCACCACTGAATCCTTCGTTCACTGCACGGTTAGCAAGCTGACCGTCTAATTCAACCAATTGAGATTTTTCTTTCACCAATTGTAAGAACTCTTTTGCAGTCAATGCTTCAAGTCCTCTGTGCTTGCGAATCTCACCAACTGCGGCTTTCAGGAAGTTCATGTTACTTACTCCTGGAATTTCTACCGGATATTGAAACGCTAAGAAAAGTCCTTCTCTTGCACGTTCTTCAGCAGGCATGTCTAACAGATCTTTGTCGTTGAAGGTTACTGAACCTCCCGTTACTTCGTAGTCTTCTCTTCCTGCTAGAACAGAAGCAAGCGTGCTTTTTCCAGATCCGTTCGGACCCATAATCGCATGCACTTCACCTTCACCAATGGTTAACGAAAGTCCTTTCAAGATTTCTTTCTCTTCGATGCGTGCTTGTAAATTTTCAATCTTTAACATAATTATCTTTTTATCCCACGCTTCCTTCAAGAGAAATCGCTAGTAATTTTTGAGCTTCTACCGCGAATTCCATCGGTAGTTTGTTTAATACATCTTTCGCGTAACCGTTCACAATCATACTTACCGCTTGCTCCTCATCGAGTCCGCGCTGCAGGCAATAGAAGATTTGATCTTCACCAATTTTTGAAGTGGTTGCTTCGTGCTCCACTTTCGCGGTGCTGTTGTTTACTTCAATGTATGGGAACGTGTGTGCGCCGCTGGTGTCGGTCATGAGCAGCGAATCGCATTGCGAGAAATTTCGTGCATTCGTTGCGTTCTTACCAATCTGAACCAATCCTCTGTAAGAGTTTTGACTTCTTCCGGAAGAGATACCTTTTGAGATAATGGTGCTCTTGGTATTCTTTCCAATGTGAATCATTTTCGTTCCGGTATCGGCTTGTTGAAAGTGATTCGTTACAGCAACAGAATAAAATTCACCCACGCTGTTGTCTCCCTTCAACACACAGCTTGGATATTTCCAAGTTACTGCACTGCCTGTTTCCACTTGCGTCCAAGAAATTTTGGAGTTCGCTCCTTCACACATGCCGCGCTTCGTTACGAAGTTGAAGACACCGCCTTTTCCGTCTTTATCTCCAGGATACCAGTTTTGTACGGTGCTGTATTTTATTTCAGCATCGCGCATGGCAACCAATTCAACCACTGCAGCGTGAAGCTGATTCTCGTCGCGCTGCGGAGCAGTACATCCTTCCAAATAGCTAACATAACTTTCTTCGTCAGCTATCAACAATGTGCGTTCGAATTGACCCGTTCCTGCTTCGTTAATGCGGAAGTACGTACTTAATTCCATGGGGCAACGAACGCCTTTCGGAATGTAGCAGAATGAACCGTCGGTGAATACCGCAGAGTTCAAAGCTGCGTAGTAGTTATCGGTTCTTGGCACAACCGTTCCAAGGTATTGTTTCACCAATTCTGGATGCTCTTGAATGGCATCGCTGATGCTGCAGAAGATGATTCCGAGCTCGCCTAATTTTTCTTTGAATGAAGTAGCAACAGAAACAGAGTCCATCACGAAATCTACCGCAACACCACTCAAGCGTTTTTGTTCTTCAATGGAAATACCAAGCTTTTCCATGGTTTTACGCAGTTCCGGATCCATTTCGTCCAAACTGTTCAATACCTTCTTTTGTTTGGGTGCTGCGTAAAACGAGATCGCTTGAAGATTTGTTTTTTCATACTTCACGTGCGCCCATTCGGGTTCAGTCATTTTCTGAAAAATCTTGAACGCCTCTAAACGCCAGTCAAGCAGCCACTGTGGCTCGTTTTTCTTCGACGAGATCAATCGAATAATGTCTTCGTTCAATCCGGCCGGAGCCTTGTCTGATTCTATGTTGGTTGTAAATCCGAATTCGTACTCTTTCGAGGTTACGTTTTCTAACAACTCATCGCCTTCGTAAGCCATATTCGGTTTTTAGATTGAAAAGCTTTCACCACATCCACACGTGCGAGAGGCATTCGGATTGTTGAATACAAATCCTTTTCCGTTCAAACCTCCTGTGTATTCCAATTCGGTACCTACCAAGTACAAGAAGCTCTTGCGGTCTACAACCACCTTCACGCCATTGTCTTCAAAGGTTTGATCACCGTCTTTCATTTCAGTGTCGAATTCCAACTTGTACATTAACCCGCTGCATCCGCCTCCGTCAACACCAACGCGCACGAATGCATTTGCTGGGTGACCTTCATCTGCAATGAGCTTCGCTACTTGTGCTTTCGCACTCTCTGTAATCTTTATCATAAGCCTACATTTAACAACAACACGTTCAACTTGTTTATCCCTATTCAAAATCTATTTAGAAAAAATCTAAATAGAACTCGTTTAGGCTGCAAAAATACCACATTTAAGGGATTGGGTGCAAATGATTTTTGGAAAAAATACGGCGAAGCCGATGACCTTCTTCGAAGGATGACACTCTGCGAGTGATGACCTTCTTCGAAGGATGACCAGCAAGCTGGATGACCGCTTCGCGGATGACACTTTGTGATGACCGCCGAGCGGAGAGTCGGTTTATTTTCTTTTTCGTTTCTTTTTAATATCTGGACCGAAGAGATCGCCGCCGTCGTGTTTTCCGGGCTTGTCGGTGCTAACGTCGCTTGGACCTTTGTTCACGTCTTCACAAGAACGGTTAGGCTTGTGTTTGGCGAAGAGTATAGATGCTTTGAAAACGATTGGGCAATAGTGTGAATGGAAATAGTCCATGCGGATGTCTCCAAGGGTATTTGGAAACAATTGCAAGACAGGAACTTCAACTTCGAACGTAGCGTAAAGTCCATCGTTTACTGCCATTCCATAGCCCAGGCCATAGAACACTTGCGAACGAATTTTTTCTGAATAAGCTCTAGGAAGCGCGAAGTATTCTCCGCAAGTAGAACGCTTGTAAGCATAATCTGCAAAGACACCCAATTCATTTTGAATCCACTTTCCTTTTCCGAATGGATAGATGTTACTGGTTGAAAAAGTGAGTCCAAATCTATTTTCATGAAAGATGCGCTTCTCTACAATCGTTTGTCCGAACACATCTTCACCATTGAACTTTTCCGATCCGTTGAATCGAACGTAATGAACGTTCAAATCGAATCGATTGAAGAAAACCAACTTATCCGTCACCCAATACTTGCCCACGTCAGCCGTCCATCCCACGCGTGGTCTTGCTTTGTATGTTCCGGCGCTGTAAACAGGTGAAGAAATTGTATCCACAGCGTTCCAACGCTTCCCATAGGCAATAGTAGGCCCCACGGAAACGATCAATCCCTTGGGTAAATAGGAAGTGCGCTCGTAGAAAAGCGTTTTCAAAGTTGTTCTGCGCTGTCCGAATGACAAGGCACTAACGAAAAACAATATCGCGAAGATTGAAAGTCTCATTTTACAAATCAACAAGTTTTCTTCATTCTTATTTCCTTGGGTATAATTGTTTTTTAACAGAGAGGTTCTGATGAATTATCTTTCTTTAGAATCTTGCTTCAGCATCTTGTGCAACATCTTTCGTAAGAATCTTGTTATACATTTGCTCCCGTGTCTGCACTATCACAAATACAAGCGCCTGTAGAAGGCGAAATGAATGCGTTTGAATCGTTCTTCAAAGAACAGATGAAAAGCGAGCATCGCTTGTTAGATAAGGTTACCAACTACATTGTGAAAAGAAAAGGGAAGCAGATGCGTCCGCTTTTCGTCTTCCTTTCGGCAAAGCTTTTTGAAAAACCAGAAGAGCCGACTTTCGTTGCCGCAACCATGATTGAGTTGCTGCATACCGCAACGCTCGTGCACGACGATGTGGTAGACGATGCGCAAATGCGTCGCGGATTCTTCAGCATTAATGCGCTTTGGAAGAATAAGATTGCCGTGTTGGTTGGAGACTATTTATTGTCGCAAGGACTTTCGCTTAGTGTAAAAACACAACAATTTCGATTGTTGGGAATCATGAGCAAAGCAGTGAAGGACATGGCTGAGGGAGAATTACTTCAACAAGAAAAATCACGCAAACTAGATATTACCGAAGAAGTCTATTACGACATCATTCGTCAAAAAACAGCTTCACTTATTTCCGCTTGCTGCGAAAGCGGTGCCGCTTCAACTTCCGCTTCAGACGAGCAAGTGAAGCAATTGGCGTTGTTCGGAGAGTATGTTGGAATGGCTTTCCAGATTAAAGACGATTTGTTCGATTACGGAACAACAGATGCTATTGGAAAGCCCGTGGGCATTGACATTCAGGAGCGCAAGCTCACGCTACCTCTTATTCATGTTTTGGGGAAAGTAGATCGCGATACCGCGAAGAAATTGATTCGTACCGTTCGGAAATTCAATACCGATAAAGTGAAAGTGGAAGAGCTTATGGCTCAAGTGGTGGAGTTAGGAGGAATCAAATACTCAACCGAAAAGATGTACGAATTCCGCGATAAGGCTTTGGATATTTTGAATCAATTCGAAAACTCTCCTTCGCGCGAATCCCTGCAATTATTGGTGAATTACACCATTGAACGTAAAAAATAACCCCATGAAAAAAGCAATCTGGATACTCACCCTTTTTGTTCTTGTCTTTGCTTCTTGCGCGCCTTCTCTGGACGATGCCGATGCGCGTGAAATCAAGACAACGTCTGAAGGAATGCGCATTGTCGGATATTTCGAAAAAGGGACGGACAATAAAATTGGCGAACGCGCATTCTATCCAAACAGCCAACAGTGTTATATTGAAATGCGCATGAAAGACACCAAGCGCCACGGAGAATGTTACACCTTCTATCAGAACGGTAACAAGTGGAGCTTGAATACGTATGAAAATGGAGAACTAAACGGCGACTACAAAACCTGGTATGAAAACGGAAAACTATATGTTGAAGGGCAATACGAAAATGGAAAAGAAGTCGGTGAGTGGATTTTCTACAACGAAGATGGAACCGAAAAAGAACGAAAGAAATATTAAATATTTCCTGTTTCTCATTCTCCTACCTCTACTCGTTCTCTCTTCGTTCGCTTCATCTCACGCTCAAACTACTGAGGCGTACATTGAAAAATATTCTTCTGTTGCGCAGGATCAAATGCGCAAGTATGGTATTCCTGCAAGCATTACACTTGCTCAGGGTATTTTAGAAAGCGGCAATGGAAAATCGAAGCTTGCCACAGAAGCCAACAATCATTTCGGTATTAAATGTCACGACACATGGAGCGGTGCTACCATGCACATCGACGATGACGCGCCCAACGAGTGTTTCCGAAAATACAAGTCTGTCGAGCAGTCGTTCGAAGATCACAGTATTTTTCTGAAAAAACCACGTTATGAGGAGCTGTTTGTATTGGAAATCACCGACTACAAAGGGTGGGCACAGGGTCTTAAGAAATGTGGCTATGCAACCAGTCCGACCTATGCAAAAAGCCTCATAGATTTAATTGAAAAATACGAGCTTACTCAATTCGATACAGAAGAAAAACCGAATGAACATTCGGTAGTTTTCAATATCTCGAACAATCGCATCAAATATGTTTCGGCAAAGAAAAAAGAATCGCTAGCGGATCTTTCGAAGCGCACCGGAATTTCCGAGCGCTTATTGACAAAGTACAACGACTTAGAAGAAGGTCATTCGTTCCAAGAAAAGGAGATTGTCTATCTTCAACCCAAGCGATTCAAAGGAAGCGTTAGGGAACACAAAGTGAAACGAGGAGAAAACATGCGCGATATCTCTCAGCAATACGGCATTCGTATTCGAAGCATTGAACGCAAGAATCATCTCGAACACGGCACTGAATTGAAGAACGGAACTGTATTAAAGTTGAGGTAGACTCATTTATTTATTAATTTCGTGATATGGAACCATTGGCGGAATACATGACTTCAATTCAACTTTTGTGTGAAGCACACAAGGTGAAAAATTTGTATGCATTCGGTTCTGTCACCAAAGATTCATTTTCTGATAACAGTGACGTCGACTTAATCGTTGATTTTGTTGAAAATCACTCTCCAAAGGCATATACAGACAATTATTTCGCGTTGAAATTTTCACTAGAAGATCTACTCGGTCGGGATATTGATTTATTAGAAGCCAAGGAACCAAAAAACCCTTATTTAAAAAATCAGATTGTTCAAGAAAGAGCCTTGATTTATGGAAAAGAATCAGAGTAGTTTGCTGTACGATATTCTCAATGCAATCATTGAAATCGAATCCTTTTTGGACATGGAGGATATGAGTTTTAATCGCTATGTCCTCGATCTAAAAACAAAAAGGGCAGTAGAGCGGAATCTTGAAATTGTTGGCGAAGCAATGAATCGACTTGTTAAGGGATTTCCAGATTTTCAATTGTCGAATTCACGGAAAATAATTGATGTTAGAAATAGAATTATTCACGGATATGATTCTGTGTCTGACGATATTATTTGGACGATTATTCACGAGTCTATTCAGCCTCTTAGAAGAGAAGTGGAGTTGTTGTTAGGAGAATGGTCTTAATGATAATCCTTCATTTAATCAAATTTTTCTATCTTTAACCAAACACACTTCTATGAAAAAAATCTACTTTCTATTTTTCTTCTTCGCGGGTCTGTTCAACCAGGCGTTTTCACAGACCTACTGCGCTCCAACATTCCTTAACGGATGCTTCACTTGGAACAACCAATACATAGAATTGGACAGTATCGTTTGGGAATTAGGAACTACCGATTGCGCCATTTCCGACTACACGGCTTTAAGCACAACGCTCACGCAAGATGTTCCTATGGCTATGACAATTACCAATGGTTCTTGGTGTGGTGCAGGTGTATGGATAGACACGAACGCTGACGGGGCTTTCGACGATTCTGAAAACCTTTACCACAGTTATCAAGCAGGTGATCCAATGACTTACGATATTCAAATCACTGTTCCTGCAACAGTTGCAGCCGGAACCTATCGCTTGCGCGTCATTGCAGGTTGGGGTAGTGATTGTTTCGATTCAACAGGTACGAACGGATATGGAGCCTGTGGTTCTTATCAGTATGGAAGTTTCCAAGACTTTACCATTCACGTTGTTGCGCCATCAGCTGTTGCAACTTTGAAAGAAGATTTATCAGTAAGAGTATTGCCAAACCCAACACAGGGAACCTTTCAATTGAATGTTCCGAGCTCGCTAGTGAACACGAATTATATCCTTACTAACATTGTAGGTGAAGTGGTTCAATCAGGAAAAGTAACCAGCCTAAACACAAGATTGGACATTGAACATTTGCCAAACGGAATTTATATCATGAAGTTCGATAACAAACTGCGAAACGCCGTTCGTATCGTTAAGAACTGACGTCTAGAATCCTTTTCAGAACAGCCTCGGGAGAAATCTCGAGGCTTTCTTTTTGCTCTGAATTTCCATCCTCTAAATAACTCGCATGGCTTCCTAAAGGCATCCATCTTCCCGGATGCATAGGTCGTTTCGAAGGATAAAGTCCTATGGCGCGAATACCCACGGCCGATGCAATGTGCAACGGTCCTGTGCTAGCAGCAACTAATGTATCGCAAGATGAAATAAAAGCGATTAATTGTGGAAGAGAAAGCTTTCCGCTGACGTCAATAATGTGTTCATCGAAATGAAATCCTTGACGAATGCGCACACCTTCTTCTTCCGTTCCAGTGATGTATATGTTGAATTCCGATGCGGTTAGAAGCGATGCTAATGTTTGATACTGATTCAACGACCAGTTCAACGCACTGCCTTTGCTAAGCATGTGGAATACAACCGAACGTTTATTCGGTTCTTGTTGAATAGGGCTTTCTACCTGGGGTTTCAGAATATGCCAGGTGCGAATTTCTTCGAGGCTCGGAATGTTCTTTACACCGAATGGATTCAGCAAATGAAAATTCAATTGCGATTCGTGCAAGTTTGAATTCTTTCTTGAAAAGAATACGCGATCATTTGCGAATTTCCAAGAAGCTATTCTGCTTCCAGTGGCAATGCGTTTCTTGACACTTTGCGCCTTCACCCATTGCATGACTTCCGCATCTGGAAAGGCGAAGACGCAGGCTTCAACTAGCAAAGAAGTTTCTGCACGCCTATCGAAATTCACGAATTCATCTACAAACGGACAAGCCTCTACAATGGCCTGCGTATAGCTTCTTCCAATGAAGGTGATACGTGTATTTGGAGAATATTTTTTTATGAAACCGCACAACGGCAAGGTCACAATGACATCGCCAATGCTGTCTGTGCGCGAGATAGCTATGCTACTTGGAAAGGCGAATGTGCTCATGAATTTTTTTGTATTTCAAGTGTGTGGCATACGCAGAAATCCGCGCCACAGTGAAGCCAGCCTTGCCGTCTAGAAATCCGAAACGGAAGAAATAGTCCACAATGAATTTCGAAATGGGACTGAAAACGCGCTTGTACCAAGGCGATTTTTTTCCTTGTTGAAACAAATCCGCGGCTTGTATAGTCGTGAACTTTTCCGCTTGCGCGTAATGCTGTTCAACGGAATAGTAAGAGTAGTGCAAGCAATCGCCTTCCAACAATAATGTATTTTCTTTCGATAATCCACGAAGCACTTCGTGAATCGTTCCTTCCCAATTGGTTTCTTGTTTGTTGAAGAGACGAACTTTAATATCTGGATACCATCCGCCGTGTTTAATGAACGTTCCACAGTAGTTTGTCATTCGCTTGAAGCAGGCCGATTGTGGCATGCGTTTCCATTTCAAAATAGAATGAATCAAACGTTCATTCAATACCTCATCGGCGTCTAAACTGAGGATCCAATCGAAAGAAGCTTGGTCGTTTCCGAAATTTTTCTGAGCAGAATATCCCGACCATGGATGCACGATAACCCTTGCTCCGTAGGCTTTACACACCTCTACCGTATTGTCTGTTGATCCCGAATCAATCACTACAATTTCATCGGCTACCTCTTGTGCTGCCTTCAAACATTTTGCAATATGATGGCCTTCGTTGAAAGCAATGAGCACAACAGATAAACCTTCAGTCATGATTTAACGAAATGAATTCCACATAAAAACATTCGGATTGTCTTGGAAAGGCGTTAGATCTTTTACCGCTACAAGCAGTCCTAAATCTACCAGCCACAACACTCCACCACCACCAATAGTGGTCGTGTAAATTACTGGAACTCGGAGGTCCGTTCCCAAGTACATGCGGTGCACTCCAAACAGTCCAAGACTCACGTCTAAGCCAATAGCTACTGCACGTTGATTGTTAAATGTTCGAAGCTTCTGAACAATTTTTCTATTGTTGAATTTCGCTAAGGAAGATCCATTTGCAGAAACAACGATGTTATTAGAATCCTGGGCAAACGCAGACATTCCAACGAACAAGCAGCAGAGCAAAAGGACAGTGCGCATCTTACGAGTGCTGTTTAATTAACGCTTCCACTTTTTCAACCATGTTTTTCGAGCCGATGAATAGGGGAGAGCGTTGGTGCAAATCGGTCGGAACAATTTCCATAATTCTGCGGTGTCCGTCAGTGGCCTTTCCACCTGCTTGCTCCACAATGAACGCAAGCGGATTGCATTCGTATTGCATGCGCAATTTGCCACTTTTGTTTTTCGTGGTGCCTGGGTAAATATAGATTCCGCCTTTGATTAAATTTCGGTGAAAGTCTGCAACGAGCGATCCAATGTATCGCGCTGAATACGGACGATTCGTCTTCTTATCGCTTTCCTTGCACCACGCAATGTATTCTTGAACACCTTTCTCGCACGCATTCAAATTACCTTCGTTCATGCTATAGATGGCGCCGTCTTCCGGAATTTTCATGTTCGGATGTGAAAGGAAAAACTCACCAATACTGGGTTGAAGGGTGAAGCCGTTCACACCGTGTCCTGTCGTATACACAAGCATGGTGCTACTTCCATAAATAATATATCCGGCAGCAACTTGCTCATCGCCTTTCTGAAGAAAGTCGTTCACATTCGCCAAATCACCAATGCTGCTCTTCCTTCTGAAAATAGAAAAAATCGTCCCTATGCTCACGTTCACGTCTATGTTCGAAGAGCCGTCCAATGGATCGAACAAGATCACATACTTGGCTTTCTTGCAATGCTCTTGTTCGAAGGCGAAGTATTTTTCATTCTCTTCACTTCCCGCTCCTGCAACTTGTCCGCCCCAACGCATCGCATTCAACAACGTTTCGTCAGAGAATACATCCATCTTCATTTGCGTTTCGCCCTGCACGTTAATGTTCGCAGCAGCGCCCAAAATATCTTGAAGCCCCGCTTTATTCACCTTATGGTTAATGATCTTTCCTGCAATGCCAATGTCGGAAAGAAGTCGCGTTAAATCGCCTGAAGCATATGGAAAATCAGACTGACGTTCCATTACGAATTCACTAAGTGTTACCAATGCTGCCATGTTGCTAATTTAAGCTGAATGAGTTATTTGTTGGGAAATAGAATGTGTGTCAATTCAATAAATTGTTCCACCGATAATTGCTCGGGTCTCTTGTTGAACAAATCGTTCTCTGAAGTTATTCCAGGTTGAAGCAAAGACTTCACGGAATTGCGAATGGTTTTTCTGCGTTGATTGAACGCCAACTTCACCACTTGTTTGAATTCTTTTTGTTGGGAAGTCACCAAAGGCGCTGGTCTGCGCTGCATGCGCAACACGCCGCTTTTCACTTTGGGAGGAGGATTGAACACTTCTGGTTCTACGGTGAAGAGATATTTGATTTCGTAATGCACTTGAAGCAAGACCGACAAGATGCCATAGTCTCGGCTTCCAGGACCCGATGCCACACGCTCTGCTACTTCTTTTTGAAACATCCCCACCAACTCGGGAACGCATTCCCATTCGTCTAGAACCTTGAATAAAATTTGAGATGAAATGTTGTACGGAAAATTTCCAACGACACAAAAATTATCGCCAAAGCGATCTTTCAAATCCATACGAAGAAAGTCTTCCTCATAAATTCTTCCGCGAAGCGCCGGATAGTAAGCGTTCAAATACGCAACAGACTCGTCGTCAACTTCCACCACGGAAGTCTCGTAAGGAAGCTTCATCAGGAACTGTGTAAGTGCACCAGTACCTGGACCTACTTCAATAATTTTCTTCGTTTCGCCTACGCCAGTAATGGCTTCAGCAATTCTTTCGCAGACAGACATGTCCAAAAGGAAATGCTGACCCAGGTGTTTTTTCGGACGTACGTTCACACTACAAAGCAAAGCGAAAAAGCCGAAACTTAGACTCGATTTGTTGAACATTCAGAAGTGAAAAAGTACTGAATGCAGAAACCGAAAGTCTTGAAAATTAGATTAGTTTCGAAATGTGGTAAGCTATCTCGATATAATTCTTGTGCTCATCTTGGTGTGGGCACTTTG
Organism: uncultured Flavobacteriales bacterium; assembly: GCA_937897625.1. GTDB lineage: Bacteria > Bacteroidota > Bacteroidia > Flavobacteriales_D > Sanyastnellaceae > CAIZGX01. The sequence continues at coordinate 3,472 of CALCNZ010000025.1, read as the reverse complement.
GCGCGGATGGATGAATGGTTTCGTTTCGGAATTGTTCTCTTTCTTGGCCTTCTTTGTGGGCATATACGCAGCCGTGTATTTGTCTGAAACTGTAGCGAAAATGATCGGCGCAAACGACGGGTCAATAGGAACAAGGGTTTCAGTGTTCTTGGCAATTTTCCTGGTGGTGGTTATTGGAATGTATTTCCTTGGAAAACTCATTTCGAAAAACATCAAAGGAAGCGGCGAGAAATGGAACAAAGCCTTGGGCGCTACGTTTTCATTGGGAAAATATTTATTGGGAACGAGTTCGCTTTTTGTGATGCTGCATGCACTTGACGATAAGTTTCACATGATTCCACAATCGCAAAAAGACGCGTCTGTTGTTTACGAACCTGTGAACGATTTTTCAAAGACGGTTATTCCGGCCATCGAAGATTTCGATAAAAAACTTCCAGAGAAGGAAGCTTAAGATCGAATACGCCACTCGTTCGGATAGTTATTGTTCAAGCGGGTTCCAACCACTTTACCCCATCCAATGTTTTGTTGTTCGAAGGTGACAATCACAAAGCCCGCTTCTGCTTCCACTTGAATGACTTCCTTCTTCAAATAACGAATCACATCGTCGTACGAAAGCTCTAATTTTCTAACCTCATTAGACTCAATGCCCGTGTTGGCAATGCCTTGGCCGGGAATGAATTTGTCTTTCATGAATTCACCCACAAGCGTTCCTGCGTTCGCATTTGGGAGTAAGGCGCGCCAAATTTCTTTGAATGTATGTTGAAGGGTATCGAGGAAAACCAATCCCTTTTCATTCTTCACCAAGGCAATGTCTTCGCGAATGAAGGCGTTAGCAGCGACGCGTTCTTTCGCAGTAAGCGGAACAATTTTCGAATTCGGTTTGAAACGAATTTTCTCGGTGTGTCCTTCCGGCTTCTTCAAGAGCGTGCAAAAGAATCCTTCTCCGGGTGTGTTGTGCGGAAGCATTCTGTATCCTTCGCCAGATATACCTTTCACAACATCTACGTTCCACTCTTTTTTCATTTCAACGGGAATATTTTCAAGTTGAAATTCGTCTGTTAAGTAAGAAATGATTTCTTCATTTTCTTCTGGAGCGAAGGTGCAAGTGGAATACAACAAGTATCCTCCTGGTATTAAAAGTCTAACGGCTTCTTCTAAAATCTCATGCTGACGCACCGCGCACGTGTGAGCGAAAGATTCTTTCCATTCACCACGGTAGTCGATTTGTTTGCGAAAGAGTCCTTCTCCGCTGCACGGCGCATCTACCGCGACAACATCGAAGCAATGGGTGAATGGAATTTTATTCGGATACATGCCCAGTGTGAAAACATTCGGAATGCCCCATTTGTCAAGGTTTTCACGAAGGATGCTCAAACGCTGCGGCATGACTTCGTTCGCAACCAACACGCCGTTTTCGCCGAGTAGGGTTGCGTAAATCAAACTCTTTCCGCCAGGTGCAGCGCAAAGATCAAGCACGACAGGATTTTCAATTTCTTGAATGGCTTGTTCAAACAAATGTCCAATGAGCATGGAATTCGCTTCCTGCGAATAATACGCTCCAGCGTGGTAGTGCGGATCGAAGGTGAACTTCGGACGTTCCTTCAACAACATGCCCAACGTATTCCACGGCACAGTTTCACCAACAACGGAAGTGTGTTTAAACTTCTTCGGATGCTTTAAGACAGAAGTCTGAATTTCGCGATCGTAGGCGGGAATCATGAGTTCCCACTGGTCGGGGAATTGCGTTTTTAAGCGATTGACAAAGGCCTCTGGTAGGTTCATTCTTCTTCCTCGTATTCTTGTTTTTCTTGAAGCCACTTCGGCGTCTTCTTCTCTTTTTCCGCTTTCGCTTCCGGAGAAACATTGTCTTTGATGTACGGTGCTATTCGCTCTTGAATGGGAGGCTTCACAACCGAAGGTTCATTCGGTTTATCGTTTCGAAGTCCTGAAAACAGAGGCTCACGGGGAGTTTCTTTATCTCTCCGCCAAGCGAACGCATTCGTGAAAATGCGATTTAGTTTTTCCTTTTCAAGGAGTTTTGCATTCACCCGATCACTGCGCAGCGCGTCTTTGTCCAACCCGAATTCCAGATTGTCCATGGGTCCGCGCATGTACAAATAAATTTGTCTTCCGCTTTTACTTCCCGCTGTGCTCGAGGCATTCAGCAACATTTCCTTCAAATCGAAACCTATTCGGTAATCCAGCACATTATCGAAGCTGTGCGTTCCTTCCATGGTAATCGACATCGCGCTCGATTCAATGTCCATCAGTGGAAACGTGATGATGGAATTTTCAATATGAATGGAATTTTGAAGCGTCGAAAATTTAATGTGTCGAAGTTTTTCTGCGAATTCGTCTTCCTTCACCAACGGTGCGATCCACTTGTTTCCCTTTATATAGGAAATTAAATATTGAAACGATTCCACATCGTTTAGTTCGCCATTTTCAATATTCACCTGCAAATCTGATTTTATACTATTCAGAATAACGGATAAGTCGGGGCTCAACAGCGTTTCAAAATCTACCAGCACCGTTGCGTTTCCTTTAATGTTGTTTTGTGTCAAATAGGACTGACCGAAGTTATCGAAAAGTAAAAATGATTGTTGAATATCTATGCGATTCAATGCGCCCGAACATGTGACCCCGAATTGTCCGTTATTCATCGGAAATAAGTTGAAATCGGCAGCTAGATTGCCGTTTGCAAGGTTCATGCTTAGCGGTGAAATTTGAAGTTTACCATTCGCGTAGTCTATTGTTCCGTTAATGTTTGAAGCATTGAACGACTTAAACATGAACTGATCAATTTGAGTCGTTAAATGGAGTTGAACTGAAGAAGGAAGTGCAAGTTTCATTTCACTTTCATTGCTTCCTGATGTAGTTAAAAGTTTTTCAAGGTCAAGTTTATTCGAATAGAGATGAGCGCTAATATTCAGGAGTGCTTTATCGGTTGTGAAGTATGGGATAATCGATAAAAAATCTCCAGAGAAACTGCAGTCATTGTCGTTAATGTTGAAGTTCAATTGTTCCACTCGAGCATCTGAGCCATTCAGCAAAAATGCGCCGTTTATGTTTTTAAATAGTCCGTTGGCATTGGCCCATTGAAAGCTTCCTCCGGTTACTTGCGCTCTTCCATTAAGATGAAGTTGGGACCAATCGAAGGTGCTGTCCGCTTCTTGAAAAGCTATTTTTCCTTGAATGGTTGATTGTGCAGAAATCTGTCCGTCGCAAACCGCTAGCGAATCCCAACCGAAGAAGCCTTTCACATCGCTCAAATTGGTTTCGGCGTTCACGGCGAGATTTAAAACAGGATCACCCAAATTCCGAATACTTCCTTTTACACCAAGTGTTCCTCCGCCCAGTTGAGACTGGAAGTTTGAAATGGTCACGCTATCCGTTCCTTCCTTCAAAATATAATTCGCGGTTAATTGAAAGATCGGAAGAGCGTCGTGTAGGGAAAGAGTGTCTTCGCCTG